>NZ_JBQSVO010000090.1:0-15435 GCF_052376275.1 Pseudoalteromonas sp. AOP7-A1-14
AAACAGGCCAAAATAGCCTGTTATTTTTACTAACTGAGTAAATTGATCAAATACTGCAACGTTTATAGTTACGGTATTTCGGTAGCCAATAGTTACGGTCAATAGCAGCCCAAAGCATATCATCACTTATCTCAAGTGCGACGCCTTCTTCAATAGCTTTTTTAGCAACAGCAAAAGCTATACGCTTACTAAGTGTTTCAATTTCAGCCAAAGCAGGCAATAAACTACCTAAACCAGAGTTTGCAAGCGGTGATGACTCGGCCAGCATTTCACTAGAAACCATCAGCATTGCATCAGTAATTCGTTTCGCTTTGGCGGCAATAACTCCTAAACCTATACCCGGGAAAATATAGCTATTATTGCATTGTGGTATAGGAAAAGTTTCACCGTTATATTCAACCGGTGCAAATGGGCTACCTGTAGCTATCAGTGCTTTGCCGTCCGTCCACTTAATAACATCTTCGGGCAATGCTTCGACTTGCTTTGAAGGGTTGCTAAGCGGGAAAATAATTGGTTTTTCACAGCCATTATGCATAGCCCGGATAACTTGCTCGGTAAATAAACCAGGTTGACCTGACACCCCAATTAAAATATCCGGCTCTGCGCAATGCATTACATCTAATAGAGAGGCGTATTCACCACTGTAAGTCCAATCGGTAAGTTTATCGGTAGGTTGTGCCAATGATTGTTGGAAATCACGAAGTCCGAGCATACCGTCTGTTAATAAGCCAAAACGATCGACCATGAATATTTGACTACGCGCTTGTGCATCCGTTGCACCTTCAAATACCATTTGACTAACAATTTGTTCAGCAATACCACAACCTGCAGAGCCGGCACCAACAAAAACTACTTTTTGGTCGCAAAGACGCTGATTTTTAACTCGACATGCGGCCAGCAATGACCCTACGGTAACTGCAGCAGTACCTTGAATATCATCATTAAAACTACAAATCTCGTTACGGTAGCGCTTTAATAATGGCATTGCATTAGGTTGAGCAAAATCTTCAAACTGGAGTAATACGTTTGGCCAGCGGCGTTTCACGGCTTGAATAAATAAGTCTAAAAATTCATCATATTCGTCTTGGCTAATACGCTTGTGCCGCGCGCCCATGTACATCGGATCGTTAAGTAGCTTCTCGTTATTGGTACCCACATCAAGCATCATTGGCAGCGTATACGCTGGGCTAATACCACCACAGGCGGTATAAAGCGATAGCTTACCAATAGGGATCCCCATACCACCAATACCTTGATCCCCAAGGCCTAAAATACGCTCGCCATCAGTTACCACAATAACCTTTACTTTGCCTTTTGTAGCATTGCGTAAAATATCATCTATATGAAAACGGTCTTCGTACGAAATAAATAAGCCTCGAGCACTACGATAAATATCTGAAAACTTCTCACAAGCGTCACCTACCGTTGGGGTGTAGATAATCGGCATCATTTCGTCGATATGATCGCGTACTAATCGATAGTATAAGGTTTCGTTATTATCTTGAATTGCACGCAAGTAAATGTGCTTGTTTAAGTTATCACTAAAGCTTGAGTATTGCTGATAGCAACGTTCGACTTGTTCTTCGATGGTTTCAAAGCGTGGCGGTAAAAGCCCCGCTAAATTAAAGTTTTCACGTTCTTGCTTGCTAAATGCGCTGCCTTTATTTAAAAGAGGAGTCTCAATTAAACCAGGGCCTGAATGATGGATATAAAGATAGTTCGGATCGGTTTTTGTAGTCATAATTCCAAGCTTAACGATGTCTTGTATGTGTGATCTGTCATTATTACTGCCTATGATAAAAATGCAATGACATTCAATCTTGTCAGACCAATTGAAAGTTAAAAAAGCACGCGAAATATCATCGCATAGAACTTAATTATACCTGATTACAATAGCTTGAACCAGCGTCAAGCTATTGCTTTACTGTAGGTACTAGTTAGTCGTTTTTTGTTCACTTAATTCGCTCAGCGCGACCCCTTCACGACGGGGATCTGCCCCGCCATACAGCTTGCCATTGATCACTTCTACACTGTGTAAGCCTGAATTTAAATCGACAATACGCACAGTGTGACCCCGTTTACTAAGTGCTTTAGCGGCATTAACAATCTCAGTAGCTTTTTCAAGGCTAGTGTAATTATTTCGATTAGTGATTCTAGGCAAATCAATCGCTTGCTGTGCACTCAATTTCCAATCTAGTACACCAATAACCACTTGTGACACATAATTAATTATACGACTTCCACCAGGAGAACCAACCACAAGGCGTAAGCTTCCATCTTTATTAAATACCATTACCGGTGACATTGAACTGCGCGGGCGTTTACCTGCTTCAACACGGTTAGCCATTAATTTTCCGTTTTTGCTTGGTGATAATGCAAAGTCAGTAAGCTGATTATTTAAAATATATCCATTGACCATAACGGTTGATCCAAATGCCATTTCTATTGAACTGGTCATCGACACCGCATTACCGTCGCTATCCACAATGGATACATGACTTGTTGAAGGGAGTTCATAGGCATCGTCTATTGCGTAGCTAAGTTTTACTCTTGGCTCACCGGCTGTTGCATGGGTGTCTTTTTCTGTGATTAATTGCGACCGCTGTTTAATGTAGTCAACTGCAAGTAATTCTTCAGTGGGAATATCAGCAAAAGCAGGATCGCCCATATATACGTTACGATCGGCAAATGCCAGACGCGAGGCTTGCGTAAAATAATGCAGAGCTTGCTCTTCATTTGGCTGATACTGAGCCATATTTTTTTCTTCAAGCAAAGCGAGTATTTGTAATACCGCAACTCCTCCACTACTTGGTGGTGCCATAGAGCATACTTTGTATTGATGATAAGGCGTACATACTGCATCGCGTTGCTGACTTTGGTAGTTTGCTAAATCGTTGAGCGCAAGCTTACCGGGTACAACCTGTGAATTTTGTACCGCATGAACCATTTGTTTAGCGTTACTTCCTTTATAAAACGCATCAATGCCCTGTGCGGCGATATCGCGGTATAAATTTGCTAATGGCGGGTTCTTTTTAAGCGACCCAATAGCAATAGCTTTTCCGTCAGGAAAAAAGTAATCGCGGATAACAGGTAGCTTAGTCACTCCAGGGTTTATCTGCTTAGCAAGTAATGAGTGTAGACGTGGTGATATCACAAAGCCTTGATCGGCAAGTTTTATTGCTGGCGCAAAAAGCTCTGCCCACTCAAGTTTACCGTATTGTTTATGTGCGCTTGCAAAAGCATGTAACACACCAGGCACACCAACTGAACGTCCACCGACAACTGCTTCAATCCACTTTACAGCCTTACCGTGTTTATTTAAAAAGAGTGTTTCGTCAGCGTTACTTGGCGCGGTCTCACGGCCATCAAAGCTAGTTAACTGCTGATTTTTTTTATTATAGACCATCATAAATGTGCCGCCTCCAATTCCCGAGGATTGTGGCTCCACTAAGGTTAATACCAGCTGCGTAGCAATAGCAGCATCAACTGCGCTACCGCCTTTTTCAAGTATCGTACGACCAGCTTTTGCGGCATATGGATTGGCGGCGGCTACGACATAATCGTTACCCATCACTTGATGTTTTATTTGATGGCCGGTAGCGGCTTCAGGTTCACGAACTTCGCGAGGTTGCTGCGCTGTATTTGCAAGTAAAGTACAAGAAAAGAAGCTCAGCGTAATAAGGGGGTTTAGTTTACAAAGCATAGGACTATTTATATTAAGCAATCATATTGGCATCTTAAAGTTAAACGGGCACAATATGCAAAGTTTTGCTTTAAAATAAGAACAAAATGTTCAATCTTCCATTGCAGCCACGTTATATTTTACCGCCATTGTGCTTAATGTTAATAAGTACACTATTTGCTTTGTTGCAATTAAATGATGTTCTAGAGTTTAACCGCTCACTTGTTGAAAGTGGCGAATACTTGCGTATCGTATCTAGTCAATTTGTACATGCTAATTGGCCACATTTAGCGCTGAACTGTGCGGGCATACTACTCATTTGGGCTCTGCACGCAGAGCACACTACACCGCTTCGTTATACTTTTAATGTTTTGTTTTTAGCTACTTGGTGCGGCCTCGGTATAACGCTATTTTGCCCTGATATAAAGACTTATACGGGCTTAAGTGCGCTGTTACATGGCGTAATTATTTGGGGTGCTGTTAAAGATATTTGTATCGGCTATCGTACAGGCGTGCTTTTATTTATCGGCGTATGGATCAAAATACTATTAGAACAAATAAACGGTCCTAGTGCAGATATAGTAAAACTTATTAATTCGAACGTGGCTATTGATGCGCATTTAATTGGCGCTATTGGTGGCTTGTTATTAGCGTTACCCTTATTAATAACTTACTTTAGATCAAAAAAAACGCCAAGCTAATGCATGGCGTTTTTTGTTTGCTTTTTAAAGACTTTCTTTAAATAACTTATAAATGCGACGATATTCATCTAACCAGCTTGAGGGCTGCACAAAACCATGTGGCTCGACTGGAAAAATAGCCGTTTCAAAGTTTTCTTTTTCAAGTTCAATTAAACGTTGTACTAACCGTACTGAATCTTGAAAAAATACATTATCATCAACCATTGGCGCGTTTATCAATAAGCGATTTTTAAGTCCCTCAGCAAAATAAATCGGCGAGCTTCGCTCATAGGCAATCGGATCAACATCTGGGTGGTTTAAGATATTTGCTGTGTAAGGACCGTTATAGTGTGCCCAATCAGTTACAGGACGAAGCGCAGCACCCGCTTGGAATAGATCAGGCTCGGTAAATAGTGCCATAAACGTCATAAAGCCACCATAAGAACCGCCATACGTACCTATTGAGCCCGTATCAACATTAGCGTTTTGTTCCATCCAGCTAACACCATCAACTAAATCCTGTGTTTCCGGAGTGCCCATTTGGCGATAAATCGCAGTACGCCAATCACGGCCATAGCCTTTTGATGCGCGGTAATCCATATCCATGACTACATAACCTTCAGAGGCTAAGAGTGAATGAAACATAAATTCGCGAAAGTAAGCAGACCAACCCATGTGCGAGTTTTGTAAATAGCCTGCCCCATGGTTGAAAATGACTGCTTTACGGTTTTTACCACTTTCACCTTCAACGTAGTCCGCTGGATAATATACTTTTGCATAAATAGGTTGCTCAGTATGACTCGATGGCACAGCAACAATTTTAGGGGCAATTAGCTGTTTAGCTAAAAACTCATCAGATACCATATTCGTTAGTTGCGTCGCTTGCGTGTTCGCTTTCGCATCAGCAACGTATAACTCTGGCGGCGACATTATTTTTGAATGAGTTAATAACAGCTTGGTTTGATCTGGACTTAACTGATAATCGGTCATGCCGTTTAGATCAGTCACTTGTTGCGATTCACCATTATTTGGATTCACACGGAAAATTTCGTATAGGCCAGGATGCTCAACATTGGCTTTATAATAAATTGCACTATCGTCATCTGCCAGCGTTAAATTAGATACAACAAACTGACCTTTAGTTAGCTGTGTAGCGTCTGCATCTAATGGCTTTTTATAAATATGACTATAACCTGTTTCCTCAGATAAATAATACAAGGTGTCGCTATTATTTAACCATCCAAAATCATTGTAGGTGTAATTAACCCAGGCATCATCATGTAAACGGTGCTGCGAAACAAGTTCATTACTTGTCGTATCTACAGTTGCTAACCAGCGATCTTTATTATCCCAAGCCTCTAGCATTAAAGCCACTTGGCTACCCTCATCATTCCAAACAATGGCGCTTTGAGACCACCCCCAATCCATTATTAGGTTGATAGCACGAGGCGCTTCTTCAGATTTATACGTTTTACCTTCACGTTTATAGTTTTCTTTTTTTACAGCAGCAAGTACGTCTTCGTCATAGCCGGGTAAAGTATCAAATGAAAGTGTTTTTTTACTTTGGTTTTCAAGGTCGATATAAATAACTTCTGAAGTGATTGGCTTTTCATCAGCAACACGACGACGTGCTTTTTCAGCTTTAACACCGGCATCTGCTTTTATATAATTTGGCATAATATCGGTATCATCACGCCATAGACGCTTTTCAGTTACTACGACAACTAACGCTTTACCATTTGGTGAAAGCTGTACATCAGCGATTTTATTGCCTTCACCCAGATAAAATTGCGCATTGGCAATTGAACTGTTTTTCTCATTAATTTGCTCTTTACGTGCTTGTTTATCTTTATTATTTTTATGAGTAAGCGCAATATAGTCAATCAGCTTATGTTGTTCTTTGGCAATATAAGTAGAGGGCTCTTGGATACCCTTTGGCGCATTACTTAAGTGTAACTTTACCAGTTCAATTTGTTGGCCTGTTGCAAGGTCAACTTTATAAAAAGTATTTCCTTCACGAAACGCTAAACTGCCGTCATTTAAAAACTGTGGCTTTGATTGCTTGGTACTGTCTTGAGTAATTTGTTTAATTACACCTGTTTGACTGTTTTTGACAAAAATATTGCCTTCAAACTCATAAGCTTGTTGTTTTTTATCTCTAGAATAGACAGATTTTTTTGCACCTAACGTATGCAATTTATTAAGTTCAACTTGCTCTGCTTGCTTCGAATCTATTGCTTGACTAAACAAGTCATATAATTCATTACCTTGCTGCTTACGTGCATAAATAATTGTGGCTGAATCCGCAGCCCAAAAAGCTTTTTCTGCTTGGCGACCTAACCAGTCTGGATGAGCCATTGCTTGTTCGAGGGTTATTTCTGCTGAGCCAGTATCTGCTGGGGTGGTAACTACAGAGGCAACATTTGCTGTAGGTTGCTCTTTAGTCGTTGAGGCGGTAGTTTGACAGCCTGCTAACATAAAGCTTGCTGCAACGCTTAGCGCAACGAGCGTTTTATTAGCCGTAATTGGTAAAGTCATAATGCTTCTTTAAGGTAATTATAATTTCCCTAATTTAACCAGAAGCAGCTATGTAATAGCAATTATTTCAGACAGACAGCCAAACTTTGCTGTTTAATAACCAAGTTATTTTAGTGAAATATCTAACCACACCATGCGGTGATCAGATGAAGCATTACGATCTTTAATTAATCTAAATAATTCACTGTCTTTAGGTGGCCAAAAAACCCCGCCTTGGTGAATTTTTATCCCTTCTTTTGAAGGGAGTACATAATCTACGCGGGCTTGCCAAAAAGCGGTATAACGTGCGCCATAGCTCTGTGGGTAACTAAGTTTAGCCCCTTTACTTTGTGGTGCATAAGTGGCATTTATTAACGGGTGCTTTAATAATTGGTCAGTTGTATCTGGGCGTTTTTTATCCCCTTCAGGAGCGGCATTAAGATCCCCTACAACCACGAATCGAGAATTAGCCTTTAACCCCCCATGCACGCCTTTATCATCATAAAGGTAATCAGCGTTTGCAACATAGTCTGCTATCAAACGTACTTCATCATGGTTTCGAATGCCATTTCGATCTTCTTCGCCATCAAAAACGGGGGGCGTTGGATGGGATGCAATTAAATGTAGCGTTTTACCTTTTATAGAGATTGGTATATCCCAAAATGATTTTGAGCTCAGCCTTAACGCTTGCCACTCTTGTGCTGAATACCAGTTATCTCCTGTTTTGGGATCTACAGGGACTCCCGCATTAGGCATATCTTTATTTTTAAATTTTTGTAATGTACGCACTTTACTTACATCAATGGGAAAACGAGAAAGTACAGCCATACCATAATGGCCTTCAAAAAAACCAAAGCCTTGTGCATCTGCTTTTATGCCAGTGTTTTTGCCATTATTATCAAGATCAAATGCGGTAGCCAGCCCAGTATTGACCGGAGCAATAAACGTATAAGGGTAATTTATCGTGGGTTGCTTTTGTTGGCTAACCTGTAAGTAGTGATGTTTAAAATAATCGATACCGCTACTTTGCTCAATATAGTCAAACTCATTAAGTAAAATGATATCTGGACGTACGCGCTGGATAATCTCAGCTATATTTCTGATTTGCTGATGGTCTTCTTTAAGCGCTGTAGATAGCGAATCAGCTTTAATCTCTTGAGGATTATTAGCATAATTAGTGGCATCCATACTAACATTAAATGTTGCTACACGGATGCTATCAGCTGCAAAACTAGGATTAGTTATAAATAATGCAGCTAATATTGAGTAAGGTAATTTCATTAGATAAACCCATCTAAAATAAGAAGTAATATGACACTACTGACTACTATCCATAATAATATAGCCATTATAAATGGCTTTATCCCGGCATTTTTTAAAACATGCAATGATAAGCCACTACCAATTAAAAATAGCGTCATCACTAACAGCTCTTTAGCCAGAACATTAAAAACACCCCAAACTACATGATAGTCAGGCAAGTAAGTATTGATCAATGCAGCAGCTAAAAAGCCAACAATAAAAAGCGGAATACTGGCCTTTTCATCAGAGCGCCAAAACATGCCAGCCAATGACGTATAAGGAATTATCCACATCGCTCTGGTAAGCTTAACCGTCGTGGCAATGCTTAGAGCTGCTGCACCATAAGTAGCAGACGCTCCCACGACACTACTGGTATCGTGAATAGCAAGCGCTGCCCACATACCAAATTGCTCTTGGCTCAATTCTAAATAATGGCCAATACTTGGAAATAACAGTAAGCCAACGCCATTAAGTAAAAATACAATGCCCAGTGCAACCGCAACTTCATGATCTTTTGCTTTGATAACGGGTGCCATAGCAGCAATGGCACTGCCACCACATATCGCCGTACCAAATGAAATTAACACACCCGTATTACGGTTTAGCTTAAATACCTGCGTAAGTATTTCACCTAAACCAATAATGGCAGTAATACTGACAATAGTTAGCACTAAAGAGCTACGGCCAACTTCTATTACCTGATTAAAATCAACCGAGAAACCTAATCCCACAACAGCTAATTTAAGCATCCATTTACTGGCCTTTTGACTTAGCTCTGTAAATGGGTTGCCGATCGTTAAAGCAAATAAAGCACCTACGATCAAGGCTGTACCTGATCCAACTATTGGTAACGCACAGAGTAAGAATAGGCCTATAAATAGTGGTTTTTTAATCATATTTAGGTTAGCCATTTTACACCTAACGTTTAAACTCGAGTAACACAATATGCTACAAGTGTAGTCACAAAAATGAGGGAATATTTTGCGTTTGCATATTTCTTTTAATTTTTAGCACGGTAACGTTGTAATAAAAAACCGAGTTAAGCTCGGCTCTTTCTATTAGTTAAGAGTTAACGCTTTACTAGTGGCCGCAACTCCGGGGTAATCTTTTTCTAGAAGTATCTCAGCCATTTCAGCTAACCGCTCACCTAACTGATGTAGATTATTTGCTGAAACATTTATATGGCCCATTTTACGACCAGGCTTAGCTACTTTGCCATACCAGTGACTAGTCACATCGGGTGTAGTCAGTACATTTACTGGAATGCTTGATTGACCCAGTACGTTTATCATTGCACTTACTCGTTGAAGCTCAGTATTACCAAGAGGTAAACCCGCAACAGCACGCATATGATTCTCAAATTGAGAACAGTGAGTACCTTGTTGAGTCCAATGTCCTGAGTTATGAACGCGAGGCGCAATTTCATTAACTAATAGTTGCCCTTGAACATCAAAAAACTCAATTGCAAGCACACCTACATAATTAAGCTCGTTAGCAAGCTTATTAAAGGCGTCTTGTGCTTGGTGCTCAATTGTCCATTTTTCTTTACCTGCAACTGATAACGTAAGTACACCATTAGTATGCTGATTTTCGGTAAGTGGATAAATAGCCGTATTACCGTGCTTATCTCGAACACCAATTATTGAAACCTCCCGATCAAACGGGATCATCTTTTCAGCAATAATAGTATGCGGGGCGGCGTCGGTACCTGAGGTTATAAAATCGGCCATTTCAGACCAAATTTGTGGTATTTGATCATCCGACTTAAGACGCCACTGCCCTTTGCCATCGTAACCAGCTTGACAGGTTTTAATTACGAGAGGCTTGCCTAGTTTTTCAACAGCATCAATAAGATGCTGCTTTTGAGTGATCAACTGATAAGGCGCACATTCAACATTCGTTTTATCAAGTAATGCTTTTTCAAGCGCGCGGTCACCTCCGGTTTTAATTGCGGCTTTACCAGGGTAAAACTTATTACTCTCGCAACAAAGCGTTAGTACATCATCCGGTATGTGCTCAAACTCAGCAGTAATCGAATCAGCTTCAGCAATAGCTTGTTGTAAAGTTGTGCTATAAACCTCTCCTGTCAACGGATGCATAATTTTTTTGCTGCCGACATCATAAGCAACCACATTTAAATCTAAAGGCGCGCCAGCAAGGCTCATCATTCGTGCAAGTTGTCCTGCACCTAAAATTAAAATATTCATATTATTCTGCAGGATTTGGGTTTGCTAAAATTGTCTCAGTTTGCTCTTTACGGAATGCTTCAACTTTGGCAAAAAGATCAGGTTGCTGACAACCTAAAATCTGTGCAGCTAGTAAGCCCGCATTTGCAGCCCCTGCTTCACCAATAGCCAATGTACCTACAGCAACGCCTTTTGGCATTTGGCAAATAGACAATAATGAATCAACCCCATTTAAGGTTTTTGATTTTACTGGCACACCTAATACGGGTAATGAGGTAAAAGCTGCGGCCATTCCCGGTAAGTGAGCAGCGCCGCCAGCACCTGCGATAATGACTTTAATACCGCGTTCTGCAGCAGAGCTTGCATAGTCAGCTAATAATTGAGGAGTACGATGCGCTGAAACAACTTTGGTTTCATAATCAATACCAAACTTTTCTAGCATTAACACCGCATGTTCCATGGTCGGCCAATCTGATTTAGAACCCATAATAATGCCAACAGTCATAAATACTCCTCAGTAAATAAATTTATAAAGCAATTGCGGACTTTTGTCCTTATTTAATGGCGAGCATTATACACGGATAACTAACCAAAGTGCGACTTTCAGGCAATAAAAAAGCCATGACATACATGGCTTTTAGTAAATTACAAACGGTTAAGTCGTTCAGCTTTCTTTAGATGCTAAGTACTCAGAATATGTACCACTAAAATCAATTACTTTACCATCTTTAATTTCCCAAATGCGGGTCGCTACAGATGAAACAAATTGGCGGTCATGAGAGACAAATAATAAAGTGCCTTCATATGCTTCTAAAGCTAGGTTAAGTGCTTCAATTGATTCCATATCCATATGGTTTGTCGGCTCATCCATCAATAAGATATTTGGCTTATGCATCATAATTTTACCAAACAACATACGGCCTTGCTCACCTCCTGAAATTACCTTCACTGATTTTTTAATATCGTTTTGTGAAAACAACATACGGCCCAGGAAGCTACGTACAACTTGTTCGTCATCACCCTCTTGTTGCCATTGCTCCATCCACTGGAACAAATTCATATCTTTTTCAAAATCACTCGCATGATCTTGTGCGTAATAACCAATGTTTGCATTGTCAGACCATTTGTACTCACCTTGCTTAGGCGCTAATTTTCCAGCCAGAGTATTTAATAATGTCGTTTTACCAACACCATTTTCACCAATGATAGCAATACGTTCACCCACTTCAACAAGCCCTTCAAGGCCTGAGAATAACGTTTCTTCAAATCCTTGGCTGAAGTTAGTTATTTCTAATGCGTTACGAAATAGCTGCTTTTCTTGTTCAAAGCGTATAAATGGTGTTTGACGTGAAGAAGCTTTAACTTCATCTAATTGAATTTTGTCTATTCTTTTTGCTCGCGATGTGGCTTGTTTAGCTTTTGAAGCATTAGCAGAAAAACGTGAAACAAACTGTTGAAGCTCGGCAATTTGATTTTTCTTCTTAGCGTTTTCACTGAGTAAACGTTCACGCGCTTGAGTTGCTGCAAACATGTACTCATCATAGTTACCTGGATAAATACGCAGCTCACCATAATCAATATCTGCCATGTCCGTACAGACCGAGTTTAGGAAGTGACGGTCATGAGAAATAATAATCATCGTGCAATCACGTTGATTCAATACATCTTCAAGCCATTTGATAGTATAAATATCTAAGTTATTGGTGGGCTCATCAAGTAACATGATATCTGGATCTGAGAATAATACCTGTGCTAACAGCACTCGTAATTTAAAACCCGGTGCTATTTCAGACATTGGGCCAAAATGCTGTTCAGTGCCAATACCAACACCAATTAACAACTCACCCGCTTTTGCCTCTGCCGAATAACCATCCATCTCAGCGAACTCGGTTTCAAGATCAGCGACTTTCATGCCGTCCTCTTCACTCATTTCAGGTAAGCTATAAATACGGTCGCGTTCTTGTTTAATGGCCCAAAGCTCTTTATGCCCCATGATCACTGTATCAATAACCGAATACTCTTCATAAGCAAACTGATCTTGATTAAGTTTTGCGACACGCTCATTAGGATCAGTACTAACATTACCCGCTGATGGCTCAAGCTCGCCGCTTAGGATTTTCATGAATGTGGACTTGCCACAGCCGTTTGCACCTATTAAACCGTAACGGTTTCCTTCACCAAACTTAGCAGAGATATTTTCAAATAAAGGTTTAGCACCAAATTGCATGGTGATGTTAGCTGTACTTATAATAGCGGTACCCTCCAACGGGTAAAAACAAAATAATATTGCGCGCAATTTTAAACTAAACCACTGCGTCATGCCATGAAAGATTAGCTTAAGCACATATAACAAATAAAAAATAAAATTTTGCGATTCACAAAATAGCTTCTACACTTAATGAGCGTGCTCATAAATTAAAATGAGCGCAGTCATTTTTTATTTTATAATTAAAATACAAGGAGATATAAAATGAAAAAGAAAGAACAAACGCGGGAACGTATATTACAACATGCTTGGCAATTATTCACTAATAACGGTTACGAGAACACCTCGACACGAGAAATATCACAATCAGTAGGGATTGCGACTGGCACTTTGTTTAGCCACTTTGAAGTGAAGCTGGATATTTTACACGATTGCCTAAAGACACGATTTGAAGCAGTTGTTAAGCAAGCAAAAGAAACAGACTTTCATCGTTCAGCACGTATGAAGATAACCCACTACGGCCAGTATTTTTTTCAATTTTATTGTCAGCACTTAGCATTCTACCGACTACTGTTTAGTAATAAACTTTTCACCGATGGTTTTCAACAGCAGCAAGTTGCTTTGATGCGCGAATTAGTATTTGCCGACCAACCACAATTTAATAAAGTAAAAGCCGCTATCTTACTCGACTGCTATTTCATGACACTACTTTATGGATTATCAGAGCAAGAACCTACAACTAAATTAATGCTACATACATTGAGTCAAAAGGTTTCATTACTTTAAACGCTTATTTTCCATGAATGGACAGTGCAACAAACAATAAAAAACCACAAAATTGTAAATAATGCTAAGAGCAGATATTGCCTTAAGCGTTAACTACTTTGTACCAAACTGACCAACATTCTGACTTAAGAACCAAATACAATTATATACTAATCGACTTCCCTTTTATTAAATGTTTTTAAGAGCAACTCCGCTTTTATAAATAAAATACAATTTAGTATGATGTGTTCTTTTGGTGTGTGTAAGTCGTATTAAAGTAGCTTTTCCCATATCTTATTATTAAAAGTAAAACCTAACTTTTTGAGTAACGCAATACACGCAGCATTACCTGGTTTTACATCTGCATACACCGTGTTTATTTGATAGGCATGATGCTTAACCGTTTTAGATAATAATATGCTCACTGCCTTATGCATTATTCCCTTACCAAAAAACTCAGGGGCTAACTCAAACCCAACATAAGCACTTTGTGCCGCTTTATTTATATTAAATAGCCCTATACTTCCGACTACTTGCCCTGTTAAGTTAAATACAATAACAAAACGTGAGCCTTCTAGTTTATAGGCACGTTCAATATCACCTTGAATTAAGTCTCTTACATCCCCTTTAGTGATTGTCAGTGGGTAATCGTTAAATTCTTGTACCAATGGGTTTTGTAAGATATCCCAAATAGCTTGGCAATCTTTATGGGAAACAAGTCGGAGGGAAATATCTGTCAACCCTGACATTTCATGCTGCACAATAAATTCTTCGTTTTTCTTTATGAACAACGAATATTGGCTTATCATAGCGCTACTTTCAAGAAAATAATAAGCTAATATGAGCGACGAATTTGAAGTAATTCAACCTACAACCACTGTTTATTGCCCCAACCGTGGAGAAGGCTGGACACTCACGGGGATCACCTCAATTGATGAATTTACATCAGTCATGTTTGATGGTGTAAGATACACCCTGCCAGCACGAGAAATTATCGAAGAGCTACTACCAAATCAAATAGCACGAAGTGCAAAGTAATCATAACAAAAATACAGCTTTCAAAAAGCCAGTACTCGCTGGCTTTTAAATTTGCGGTGGAAAATTAGGTTTAGTACTTACGGCCCACCTTATGGCATGTTGTTATATTTTTCTACTCTGTTTTTAATTAGATTTAATACAGAGCTGTGGAAATCATCCAACACATAATTAGCCCATAACGAACCATACCAATTTACTTTTGATGTCATTCTATAATTTGTAGTTAATGACAAATAAGCTACACCGTCAATAAGCTTAAGATCATACGAGCCGCTTTGAACATCAAAGTATTTATCACCTACCACGATATGAGTATCTAGCTCTGCGATACTCATAGACTTTTGATCTACAATAACTTCGTACGCCAATTTTTTGTTAACCTCTAGTTCAGTGATCTTTTCTTGAAAGTGAACACCTCGCTCCCAATGCAGCTCTCTTAGACCACCAACCTTTAACTCAGTAGTTGTAGCTGATAGTGGCTTAGGAATTCCAATAAAGTGAGATAAATTCCACGGTAATTCCTCTGGCTGTATATCTTGTATATTAGGTATTCCAGCCCATACTTGATCTAATGGTGCATTTATAGCAATCGTGTTACTTGAAGAATAAAATAAAGTCGGTGACTCTAAAGGCCTTTCAATTGGTGCGATAATAAGAGGCAAAATAGCAAAGCATGAAGCAACACCTGCATTAGTTTTTTCACAGTAATTTTTTCTTACATAACCTGCAACATATCCCCCCAAAGAAGACAATGGTAGATATAATGGTAACAACATAACTATACAAATTATTGTTTCCCATGCTAGTAAAATCGAAATAAGAGACCAACCTATAACAGGGAGCCAAGGATGTAATAATATGATTTTTTTATTTAAAGCCTGTTCTTTTGTAAGAAAAAGTACCGTTATAATTCCGACTGAAATAGGAAAAATAACTAACATTGCAATTGATACAAACTCTAAAAAGTTAACTGAATATTTTTCACCAATCGAAAACAGGTAATAAAATATAATTGCATATATAATTCCTCCCAAAAAACCAGCGATGCTACCTCGATAA
>NZ_JBQSVO010000091.1:0-15381 GCF_052376275.1 Pseudoalteromonas sp. AOP7-A1-14
GTGTTTAGTAGGTTATGAATTTTGGTTTAAAAAATCTGTGGCGATTATATAATGGTTGTACTTCGGTACAAATGGTCATTACAGCGTGTGACTATGTAGAAGCAAGTGTTAAGAGTGAGCTGCGGTACAATGACTCTGATCCACTTAAGCCAACAAGAGATAATCGAAAAGTTAATATTATTAATGGTGTTTTAAATGTTTTAGTTGCGCCGCTGGGTCGAGCTATGTTTGAGGAAGAAGTCTGCGCTCAGCCAGAATCTAAGCCTTACTGACATGATAACAACACGGTATTTGTTGAGTAAATTGCTAATCTTTAAAGTCGTCGTGATTATTAGGGGTTATTCCCTTTATGACTTGCGAAAAACAATGCTACTGCGAGTATTATAATACCGATAATTTGTAAGCTATAATGGCTATAGTAACCAAAAGCAATAAAGCACGGCCAGCACAAACAGTGCCAGGCCGCGTAAAAAGCGTTTTAAGCTGAGCTTAGGAGCAGAGCCTAAGCGGTAGGTCATCGTGTTTAGTAGTAAGAATGCTCGCCAGCCTGGTGCTCGGTAATGTCTGCCACACCGGTGATCTCTTCAAACTTAGCAATCATCTCTTTTTCGATGCCTTCTTTAAGTGTCACATCGATCATCGAGCAACCATTACAGCCGCCGCCAAATTGCAGTACCGCAACACCCTCAGCAGTAATTTCTACCAAGCTTACTTGGCCACCGTGATTAGCTAGCTGCGGATTAACTTCAGTTTCAAGCATGTGTTGAACTTGCTCTTCTAGGGTTGCATTCTCGCTTAACTTACGCGCTTTAGCATTAGGCGCTTTAAGGGTTAACTGCGTGCCCATTTTGTCAGTCACAAAATCAATTTCAGCTTCTTCTAAAAATGGTGCGCTTTCAGCGTCAACAACCGCCTCAAAGCCATTAAAAGGCAAGCGAATATCACTGTCTTCTACTGCATCTTCAGGACAGTAAGAAACACCACACTCAGCTTGTGAGCTACCAGGGTTTACTACGAACACGCGTATATTGGTTTTTTCGGCCTGATCGGATAATAATTTTGCAAAATGTGATTGTGCGTTTTCGGAAATAGAAATCATAAAAACAAACTATACCTGACTAAATTACTCGGATACTTGCCATCATACTCCGCTCATCGCATTGTCGCTAGTGTTGGGCGTAAAAAGTTGGTATCTAATTTAGTCAATGGTAGCGTAAAATCATTCATCATTTTTTGAGTGTTTTTCATGCGCTTTATAATAACAATATTAACTATACTGCTAAGCTTTACTGCTTCAGCGCAACCACTTTCTTATTATTTTGAACAAGATACAAAGTTTGACCCGACAATTCCAACACCAGAAGAAGTGCTTGGTTATGAAGTGGGTGAATGGCATGTACGCCATGATCAATTGATTCGATACATGGAGATTTTAGCCGAAAAAAGTGATCGTATTAATTACGAAATAATTGGCCGTACGCACGAGCAACGCCCCCTTGTAATGTTAACTATTACTGGGGCTAATAAACTAGCTAATATTGAACAAACACGCCAAGCGCATTTAGCACGATTAAGTAATGGTGAAAGTGATACAAGCACCGACCAGCCTGCTGTAGTGTGGATGGGGTATAGTGTGCATGGCAATGAATCATCGGGTAGCAACTCAGCTTTATTGGTTGCCTATTACCTAGCCGCGGCACAAGGGAAAGAAATTGACACACTGTTAAACAACACGGTTATTTTACTCGATCCTTCATTAAATCCGGATGGCTTGGCGCGTTTTGCCAATTGGGCAAATAGTAATCGAGGTATGAACTTATCGGCTGATCCAGAAACTCGTGAGCATATTGAGAGCTGGCCAAGTAGCCGCACTAATCATTATTGGTTTGATTTAAACCGTGATTGGTTATTGCTACAGCATCCTGAGTCACGCGCGCGGATTGCCAAGTTTCATCATTGGAAACCAAATATCTTAACTGACTTTCATGAAATGGGACCTAATAGCACTTACTTTTTTCAACCGGGAATTCCTAGTCGTAAACACCCAATCACTCCGGATGAAAATGTCAGCTTAACGAAGGCTATTGCTAACTACCATGCGAAAACGTTAGATAAACACAATGCTTTGTACTTCACTGAAGAAAGCTTTGATGATTTTTATTACGGAAAAGGCTCAACCTACCCTGATGTAAATGGCAGTGTAGGAATTTTATTTGAACAAGCCAGCTCTCGTGGCCATGTGCAAGAAACACAAAACGGTACGCTAACTTTTCCTTTTACAATAAAAAACCAGCTATTAACGAGTTTATCGACCTTCCAAGCGGCTGTAGATAACCGCCAAGACTTATTAAATTATCAAGCTGACTTTTATAATGGGGCTGTAGAGCTTGCTGGCGATGAAGATTATAATGGCTATGTTGTTGAAGGCGGTAATGATGATACACGTAAGGCACTTTTTTTAGATTTATTAAAACAGCACCAAATAAACGCTTACCCACTTACAGATTCAGTTAAAGCCCAGGGTAAAGAATTTTCAAAACAAAGCTACTTTGTACCATTGGCGCAGCCTCAATTTCGTTTAGTAAAGGCTATATTTAGCGAACAAAAACGTTTTGTAGATAACACCTTTTATGATGTGTCTGGTTGGACACTTGCGCATGCTTTTAATTTAGAGTTTGCAAAGGTAACTAGTGGTTGGGGTTTAAATGTAGCAAAAGAAGCATGGCAAGCGGCAAAAGTGAAGCAATTTCCTACATTAACTTCGCATTACGCTTATGGTTTTAAATGGGATGATTATTTAGCCCCAAAACTGCTTAACTCATTACTAAAGCAAGGCGTAAAAGCTCGTGTAGCACTTAAGCCACTTACTGCAAAAACACCTAATGATAGCCAAGATTTTGCCCCAGGTAGCATTATTGTTCCTGCGGGTATTCAAACCAATAATGATTGGGTGGAAATACTCAATCAAGCGCAAACAGAATTTGGTATTGAAATAACTCCAATCACCTCAGGACTAACCGCTAAAGGTGCTGATTTAGGCTCTCGCTCGTTAGCTGTGGTTAAAGAGCCCAAAGTGTTGTTAGTAGGCGGGGAAGGCACCAGCCAGTATGAAGTTGGGGAAGTATGGTATTACCTAGACCGTTTTGTAGGTATTGCTCCCACGATAGTTGAACTTGAGCGTGTAGATGAATTAGAGCTCAGTGATTATAGCCATATTGTTTTGGCTCATGGGTATTACAATAGTCTCAGTGATGCTACTAAAGTCGCGATTAAAACATGGGTTCGTAAAGGCGGGGTCATTTGGGGGCACAAAGGTGGCGCAAAGTTTTTAGTTGATCAGCAGTTATTAAAAACCAGTTATTTATCGCGCGAAGATGTTGCGAGTGCGTTTAAAACAGATGGCTTGAGTTATGGTGATAAGAGCCACTTATCAGGTCGTCAACGTATTGCTGGCGCAATATTTAACACTAAGGTCGACTTAACACACCCGCTTACTTATTCATTAAGCCGTGAAACACTCCCCGTATTTAAAAATAGCACTTGGTTAATTGAGCCTTCAAATGCGCCGTTTGTTAACGTTTTACAGTATACCGAAAAGCCGTTACTAGCGGGCTTTACAGATGATGTAAATGTAGAACAAGTCGCAGGTGCTGCGGGGCTCGTGGCGCACTCTTATGGCCGTGGTAATGTTATTGGTATGACTGACAACCCAGTCTTTAGAGGTTACTGGTATGGTACAAGTCGATTACTTAGTAATGCGCTCTTTTTTGGGCATACATTTCGAGTGGATGGTGATTAATTGTTAACCAATTATTAGCTCCTTTAATATTGTTCATTAGTAATGTTAGAGCTACCTACAATATGACATTTTCATGAATTTATACGTTGGATGCGTTTTTATGATTATTTTTAATTTATTATCTACTTTCATTTAAGATCATTAGCTTCACAGGGTTTAAATATGATTTCCCGAAGACAATTTCTTTTGAGTGCTGGGACGCTCGCATTCGTTGGTCTTTCCAGAAGTGCATTTGGTAAGGCTACTTTAGCTAACTTGACTGATAGCGTATTGGCATATGGCTCTTTAATTCCTGATAGAAAAAAATTACTCGATTTACCTGCTGGTTTTAGCTATCGCGTTATTTCTCAATTGGGAGATGAAATGGACGATGGCTTATCTGTACCAGATAAAGCCGATGGGATGGGGTGTATAGCGCTTGATAGCGAAAGAGTTGTACTAGTACGTAACCATGAGCTTTCTCCAAAAAATATTAAGCAGGCAGCAACGAGCATTAAGTCACATAAAACGCCTACAGCCTATGACGTATTTGATGATGGCGTAGCGCTTCCCGGTGGCACAAGCCATATTATTTATAATATTAAAGAGCATAAAAAAGAACAAGAATTTCTATCGCTGTGTGGAACAATACGTAATTGTTCTGGTGGTGCTACACCATGGGGAAGCTGGCTTACTTGTGAAGAAACCGTCGCTAATCAGGCAGATGGATTAGGTAAATCTCATGGCTATATATTTGAAGTACCTGCAACGGCAAAAGGTTTGGTAAAACCAGAACCACTTGTTGCAATGGGACGATTTAATCATGAAGCAGCCGCAATAGATCCACGCACAGGCATTGTTTATCTTACTGAGGACAGAGGCGATAGCTTATTTTATCGATTTATTCCTAATGAATTTGGTACGCTTAGTAAAGGCGGTAAACTCCAAGCAATGGTTATTAAAGAACACTCGCAATTTGATACCCGTAATTGGAATGAATCCACAATGCTTAAACATACACCGATGGATGTTGAATGGGTTGATTTAGATGAGCCAGAGAGCCCAAAAGATGATCTAAGGATTAGAGGATATCAACAAGGAGCTGCACTTTTTGCTCGTGGCGAAGGCGTACATTGGGGCAACAATGAGCTTTATTTTTGCTGCACGAATGGCGGTAAAAAACAGCTTGGTCAAGTTATGAAATACCAGCCATCAGAGTTTGAAGGTAAAGAAAGTGAAAGCTCAGTCCCGGGTAAAATAGAGTTGTTTGTAGAAAGCGAAGATGAATCATTGTTTAACTTTGGTGATAACTTAACAGTAGCACCGAATGGTCACCTTATTGTTTGTGAAGATCAGTATACTGATATTGTCGATAATCATCTGCGCGGAGTAACACCTAGCGGAGATATTTATACGTTTGCTCGTTTAAGCGAACAAACAGAGCTTGCCGGCGCGTGTTTTTCGCCTGATGGTAATACACTATTTGTAAATGTATATTCACCAACTAAAACATTAGCAATATCAGGCCCATGGAATAGCTTTAAGGGATAAAAAATTAAACCTGTTGAGTTGCTAATGTTAGAATCTATTAATAGGTTTGTGTGGTAGATAAAAAGTGAATTAATTTATCGACACAAATGTTGGTAATGTTATATTATATCTTTCATGCTGAGATTGACATTACACTCACTTCGAAACCAAACAACACTAATAAAATATATATTAGTGTTGTTTTTGCTATTCAGTGTTTTTTCTGCTTGGCACGATACTTCACACGAATTACAGGCAGAGCAAGAATGTGAACTCTGTTTAACCTCTCTTGACTTAGAACACTCAATACCCGCTAAAGTAACCCTTTTTGGGGTACATTCTCACTCTCTTTCTTTAATAGGGTTAATTAGTCAGCACTTTTATAGTGTGTTTGTTGCTATTACAGGTAATAGAGATCCACCATCCGTTATTTTTAATTAATCAGTTAAATGTATTTTAAGCACTCGTTATTAAATGATATCGAGTGAATTTTATTATGTATTTTTAGAGATAACAGCATGAAAAATAACTATTCACCTTTAGTGCTAGCCTTGTTAACAGCAATGAGCAGCACTGCATATGCAGACGAAAAAAACATTCAAAAAGATGAAACCGATATAGAAAGAGTGTTAATAACGGCCTCCCCACTAAAACGTACTGTGCTTGAATCAAGTACACCCGTAACAATATTGAGTGGCGAAGAGCTAGACCAAAACCAAGCGGCCACGTTAGGTGATACTTTAAAAAATGTACCCGGTGTGCATAGTTCATATTATGGACCTGTTGCGAGTAGCCCAATTATTCGTGGCTTAGATGGACCACGAATCAAAGTTGTTCAAAATGGTTTAGGTGCGTCTGATGCATCACGTGTAGGTCCCGATCACCAAGTCTCAACCGAAACATCTACCGCCACTCAAATTGAGGTCCTAAGAGGTCCAGCTACGCTTTTATATGGGAGCGGCGCTATTGGTGGAGTTGTGAACGTGGTTGATAACCGCTTACCAGCACAAAAAAAAGAAGGCGTAAGCGGTGAAGTATTTGCACAATACGATAATGTGGCAGATGCTAAAACTGTTTCAACAGATTTAAATGCAGGCTCTGGTGATTTTGTTTTTCATATTGACGGGTATACCCGAAAAACCGATGATTATAAAATTCCGGTGCCGACTGATATAGATGAAGAGGGGGGTAGTACAACACTAGCTAACTCAGCTATTGATGCCAGCGGTTATAACTTAGGGGCTGGTTGGATAACCGATGATACACGAGTTGCTTTTTCGTATGGTCATATGGACTCTGAATACGGTTTACCAGGCGAAGAAGGCGTGTTTATAAAGCTAAACCAAGATCGTTATCAAGGCGTAGTTGACTGGAATAATTTAGATGGCTTTATTCAAGCAGTACATTGGAAAAATGCGTATACAGACTACGAGCATTCTGAAGTTGAAGGTACAGAAATTGGCACTACTTTCAAAAACGAAAGTATTGAGTCTAGATTGTCGGCTGACCATGCACCTGTATACGGTTGGAAAGGTATTGTTGGCTTGCATTACAACAAAAGTGACTTTGAAGCGATAGGTGAAGAAGCATTTACCCCACCAACTAAGACTGACAGCATTGCTGCATTTTTAATGGAAGAAAAAGAAGTTGGCCCACTTTTATGGCAACTTGGTACGCGTGTTGAACAATCAACTCATAATGTAAATAATGACTTTTTTACTGAGTTAAGTGCATCAAATGATATTTCGTTCGACAACAAAGATTATACAGCGGTATCAGGCTCTGCTGGTGTTGTTTGGAGCATTAACGAAAAACACTCATTATCCTTTAATTATGCTTACTCACAACGCGCACCATCGTCTTCTGAAATATATTCATATGGTCCTCATATTGGCTCAGGTACTTATGAAGTCGGTGGTGGGTTTGAACTTAATAACGACAATGGTCAATACAATGTCGTTCAAACAGACGAAAGCATGGATAAAGAGGTCTCAAATAATATAGATATTACTTATCGTTATAACGCGGATACATGGAATGCGAGTGTTAGCGTATTTAATAATGAAGTAGATAACTATATTTTTGAAGATTTTACCGATTTAGTTATTAGCGATGGTGCCTTTATTACATCAGCTGATTATGAGAACCAAGTGGCTATATTAGGAGAGTCAGATGAAGAAGCTGATGGTTTGCCAGTCGTTTTATTTTCACAGCAAAACGCCCGTTTATACGGCTACGAAGCACAAGTTGATTGGCATTTAAATGATGATTGGCGTTTAGAGGTATTTACTGATTATACGCGGGCTAAATTAGATTCAGGCGGTAATGTCCCAAGAATGCCACCAATGAGATTTGGCTCATCTGTTCACTACGAGTATGAAAATTGGCATACCGAAGTCGAAGTTATTCGTAACGCTAAGCAAGACAAAATAGCTGAGAACGAAACGCAAACAGATGGCTATACAATGCTATCTGCCTCAGCTAATTATTACCTTGATTTAGGTGATGTAGATATGACTATTTATATTAAAGGCGATAATTTAACGGACGAAGAAGGGAGAGTGCATTCGTCATACTTAAAAGACGAAGCACCATTACCAGGTCGTTCAGTTAGCCTAGGTGTAAGAGCTCGTTTTTAATCGTTAATGATTGAAATACCCTAAAGTAGCTGTGGGATTTAAATTGGTGTTAAGCACGTTACAAACGCCCAAACTTGTTTTGCCCCAGCTTGTTTTAATGCCTCAGTCGCTGCATTTAGCGTTGCGCCTGAGGTCATTACATCATCAACAATAGCGATTACATCACCGGTTATATCTTTATTGCATTGAAAAGCACCTTGCACGTTTTTAACTCTTTTAGCACGGGTTAAATGGGTTTGTTTATTAGTCGCTTTATGCTTAATCAATAAATCATCACCGATAATTTCATCAAATAAACATGCTCGCCAACTTTGATCAACCTGATTAAAGCCTCGGCTAAAAAACCGCTGGCGATGCAAAGGCAGTATGACAAAGTAATCAGGCCATTCATCAGCACTATTTTTGGCTATTTCAAGCTGTTGGCTAATTACTTGGATAAGGGCTTTTTTATAATGAATTTGATTATGAAACTTAAGTTGGGTTAGCCAGTGATCAAATGGCGAACGGTACCAAGCACATGCAAACAAGTGCTCAAATTGACAGTCGGGAAATAACTCAGCTATATCTGGGTGATACAGTAGGTTTTTACTCGCGGTTAAATCAAATAAAGGAAGATCGGCTAAGCAGTGTTCACAAAGCCCTTGTTGCTCATATATCTGTACTTGGCATTGCAAGCAATAACAAGGGAATAACCAATTACCTAGACCTTTACTTAAGCGAGAAATGTTGGCCATTGCATTCAGTCCTTTAAACGCTATTATAATACTTAAGTGTGGAGCAGGATAACTAAATATGCAAAATGAATTGGTGTTATTACACGGCTGGGGAATGAATAAAGGCGTGTGGGAGGTTATTCAGCCTGAACTTGAATTTCTTTGCAATAATGTAAAAAGTCTCGACTTACCTGGTTACGGTGAGCATTCATGTAAACTAACAGCTTATACATTACATAACGCCGCAAAGTTACTAAGCAAGCAAATAAAACCTAACTCAACTTTAATGGGTTGGTCACTAGGAGGCTTATTTTCTCTGTATATTGCGAAACATTGGCCTGATAAAGTGAGCAAGGTTATCTTAGTTTCTTCAACCCCATTTTTTGCTGAGCAAGATGATTGGTCGGGTATTAAAGCGGATGTATTAAATACCTTTAAAGAGCAATTAGTCAGTCATCGAGATAAAACAATCGAGCGCTTTTTAGCTATTCAAGCAATGGGTAGCCAAAGTGCTAAAGACGATATAAAACAACTTAAAAAGTTACTTAAGCAATACCCTGCCCCGCAAGAGGACGCTTTAACAGGTGGCCTTGAAATATTACAACAAGACGACTTAAGAGCGTTTTTTAGTGACTGCGAAGTACCTATTAAAGGTGTGTTTGGCCGTTTAGATGCGCTGGTGCCGTATCGCGCGATTGCAAAAATGCATGCGCTGAATCCGCAGTTTGAGTATGAAGTGCTTGATAAAGCGTCTCATGCGCCGTTTATCTCACATAAAGAAGAATTTTTAAAAGCTATCAAATCAATACTTTGAGCTCGATGTAAAAACAGCCTAGTTTATACTTTGTTTTGTGTGATTGATGAACGATAATTAATTGAGTATATAGCCGGTCGAGATGAGTTGTACCAATAGGTTCTGTATTTAATAATGGTGTTAAAGGTTTTAGCTGTGCCAGTTAAGGTATTGAAAAATCCAGTGCGGAGATTAACCGTGCGTCTATTACTCTACTAGAACTCAACAAGACGATACACAACTTGCGCAACAACGTCAGTTAGCAGTGGCGAGCCCTGAAGAAGGGGTAATATTATTTAAAGTCGACAGTCGTTTTAACAGCGATGACAATGATACCTTAAGCGAACACGGCCAAGCGTGACTTCAGCAGACTCCCAAGTTGGGTTTTTAGCGTAAATATAAATTTTAATAACCTTTTTAAATTTATCAAAAAACCGCAATATTATTAATATCGCGGTTTTTATTGTTTGGTATCTTTAAGCTTAAAACATAAAGGTACGCTTACTTTTTGGTCTTCGCGTTGGCAAAGGCATCTGCAAATGCGTTACCCATCATCGCATTACCACTATCTCTTTTAGGTTTTTCTGCAGAGCGTGGTTGGTTGTTGTTACTGCGAGATTGGTTATTTGCAGCCGCTGGCTTTGATTTATTGCTGGTGTTAATGTCGTCATCTAAGCGCATAGTAAAGCTAATGCGTTTACGTGCTGCATCAACTTCTATTACTTTTACTTTAACAATATCACCGGCTTTAACGACTTCACGAGGATCGGAGATAAACTTATTAGTAATTGCTGAAATATGCACTAAGCCATCTTGATGAACGCCCACATCAATAAATGCGCCAAAGTTAGCAACGTTAGAAACTACACCTTCTAAAATCATACCTGGTTTTAGGTCGCTAATTTTTTCGACGCCGGCTTTAAACTCGGCTGTTTTAAACTCAGGGCGTGGATCGCGGCCTGGCTTATCAAGCTCAGTAATAATGTCGGTAACCGTTGGTAAACCAAATTTTTCATCGGTGTAGTCATTCGCCACTAACTTATTGAGTAGGTCTGAGTTACCAATCAGGGCATTCACATCAAGCGTATTTTGCTCACAGATACGTTTAACAACCGGATATGCTTCAGGGTGAACCGATGATTTATCAAGTGGATCAGAGCCGTTACTAATTTTTAAAAAGCCTGCAGCTTGCTCAAAAGCTTTTGGACCTAAGCGCTCAACTTTTTTAAGTTCACTGCGCTTGGCAAACGAACCGTTGGTGTCACGATAGCTGACAATATTTTGTGCTAACGTTTTATTTAAGCCCGATACCCGCGTCAATAATGGTACTGAAGCCATGTTTAAATCTACACCGACTGAGTTTACGCAATCTTCAACTACAGAGGTTAACGACTGTCCCAGTTGGCTCTGCGATACGTCGTGTTGGTATTGGCCTACACCAATTGATTTTGGCTCAATTTTAACGAGTTCAGCGAGTGGATCTTGTAAACGACGGGCAATCGATACCGCACCACGTAAAGATACATCTAAATCAGGAAATTCATTGGCTGCAAATTCAGATGCTGAATAAACTGAGGCACCTGCTTCACTGACCATAATTTTATTGAGTTTAAGCTCTGGCAAAGACTTCATTAGTTCGCCAACTAGCTTGTCTGATTCACGTGAAGCCGTGCCGTTACCAATTGCTACAAGCTCTACTTTATGTTGGCGACAAAGCTGCTCTAAGGTACGAACTGATTTATCCCAATGGTTTTGTGGTGCATGTGGGAAAATAGTTTGCGTAGCGAGTAGTTTACCTGTGCTGTCGACCACGGCTATCTTACACCCCGTACGCAGACCAGGATCAAGTCCAAGCGTTGTGCGAGCACCAGCCGGGGCTGCCATTAGTAAGTCTTTTAAGTTTTTAGCAAATACGTCAATCGCGCCGGTTTCGGCTTTTTCGCGCATCGCCGCTAAAAATTCATTTTCTAAATGTAGGCCCAGTTTAATTTTCCAAGCCCACTGGACTACGCTTAATAACCACGGACTTGCTGTTTGGTCTTTGATATTAAGACGATAATAATCAGCAATCATCTGAGCACATATTTGCGCTGGGTTCTCTGCGCTAGGTTCAGGATTTATACTTAACTGTAATACTCCTTCGTTGCGGGCGCGCAGCATGGCTAGTGCCCGGTGCGAAGGTATTTTTCTTAGTGGCTCTTGATGCTCAAAATAATCGCGGTATTTAGCACCTGCTTGCTCTTGGCCAGCAATTAGTGAAGCTTCAATCTGACCGTGTTGGCCAATGTGGCTACGAAATTTAGCAAGTAGTTTTGCGTCTTCAGCAAAGCGTTCCATTAAAATAAACTTAGCGCCATCAAGCACGGCTTTACTATCAGCAAACTTGGCTTCTGGATTTAGGTATTTAGCCGCTTGTTGCTCTGGGTTTAAATCTGCATCATTAAATAATGCATCAGCTAACGGTTCTAAGCCTGCTTCAATAGCTATTTGACCTTTAGTGCGGCGCTTAGGCTTATAAGGTAGGTATAAATCTTCGAGCTCAGTTTTACTTTGCGCGGTGTTAATATCAGCTTGTAAAGCCGCGGTGAGTTTATCTTGCTCTTTTATAGTCGCTAAAATAAAACTGCGACGCTCTTCGAGCTCTCTTAAATAAGACAAACGTTGCTCAAGTAAACGCAATTGCGTGTCATCAAGGCCACCGGTTACTTCTTTACGGTAACGAGCGATGAAAGGAACAGTAGCACCTTCATCGAGTAATTTTGTAGCAGCAACTACTTGTTGCTCTTTAGCATTTAGTTCAGTAGCTAAACGTGCAGAGATATTGCTCATGCAAAAACCTTATTAAACAATTTTAAGATCAAAACACAGTTGTTTTGATGTAATGATTTGCTTGAATAATATCACAGCCAAGCAAAGGGGCTATTGATCTTTGGAGATTAATTTTGCAGCTGCATTTGCTTTTTGATTTTTATTTGGGCTCCTTGGTTATGAACCTCGCGTTGCGATTAAATGCCTTAAATAAAAAGGCCTTAAAGCGGTTGCTTTAAGGCCTTTTGTGTTCGAAACATTTGGAATAAATTATAATATTAATGCGGGTGGTCAATTTGCTCCATCACTTCACTAAATGTGTGTGCAATAGGGCTTATATGTAATGGTACTTGTAACTTTTTAGAAATCTCGCGAGCTGATAGAAGGCCGCAAATTTCATTGTTAGAAGCAGTAACGAGTAAAAACATAACGCCACGATGTTCCATTGTTTGTAGAGCATCACCGATACAGGCATAACTTAAGCTTTGCATGCTCACTCCGGTTAAATTGCTTAGCGGTGTCATTACATGACGTAAGCTCACATCATTACGTGCTACATTTAAGCGTTGCGCTAAAATCATGGTCTTAGAGCTTTGTAAGTCAGCGCTTGAAACTACACCCAGTAGCTTTTTGTTATCATCAACCACTAAAATAAAGTCGGTGTGTTGATTGGTTATTTTTTTTAACGCTTCAACTATTGAAGTTTCATAATGTGCGCGTAGCGGATCTTGTTGAGTAAAGTTATTAATCATTTCTAACGCCGGAGACGTTAAATCGATAAACGGCTTATTATCGCTATAAGTATGAGATAAAATGCCTTTAGATATATTTTGGGTACGAAGTTCTTTAAAGTTAGCCATAGTGTTCACCAGTTTGATTAGTTAATTTAAATTAAGTTTCTTAGAGCGAAAATTAAACTAAATTATTTGGTGGTCCACGCTGGTACGCTTGGCTAAAAGGTTGATTACTAGGAACAATGAAATCGTAATAAGGTGTTACAAGCGCTAGAGGTTGGGCGACTTGTAATATATCAACGTCAACATGATTGTCTAGGTCAACGTCAAGGTTAGCTTGATCAGGAATTTCACAAGCAACATAGTGAGCAGTTGGGATAACTTGCTGGTTGTGATTGCCATTGGTATCTGCAAACGCAGTAATGCCTACACTTAATAAAAGTGCAAATAACATCATATTACTAAATATGCGCTGCATTGCGTTTGACATAATTACTACCTTTATAATCTCAAATAGACTGACATTTTTTATTTGAGTACCTTTACTTATAGATCACATTGGCATATTACACAACCATTAATTAACTTCTTCTGAATATTCCAAGTTTATTTTTCGATAGGGTAAGTGATTTTATTAACATACCATTCTTTTTTCCCCTGCGGAGTGGGAACTTCAAACTCATCATCAACTTGTTTTTTTAAAAGTGCTCGCGCCATCGGCGAGTCTATTGAAATGTAATCTTTACGGTCGTATATTTCATCAGGGCCAACAATACGAAAGGTAAGTATTTCGCTTTGCTCATTTTCTACTTCAACCCATGCGCCAAAAAATACCATGCCAGCCTGCTGCGGAGAATACTCTATAATTTTTAAGTCTGGGATGCGTTTACGTAAATAACGTACGCGGCGGTCTATTTGTCTTAACAAACGTTTATTGTACTGGTATTATAACCCTACCCAAATATATACTAAAATTACTACTTTAATACTTGTTAGATAATAAAAAAGAGTTAGTATTAAGGAAAAGTAAATATACTATATAATAAAAAGTATGGCATACATCCAAAAAATAAACGTAAAGTATCATGACAAAGAGACTGGCAGTATTTGTGAGTTACCTGCTCTTTATACAGAGAAAGGTGTCGTGATATCACACATAAGATATCTTGCTTGGTACAGCTCTAAAAGCGAGTCATGGAAAGAACGCTCTATATTTTCTTTAAAGCTTCTACTCACATATATTGATGCCGTACCTAACTTTGAAAACTCAACTTTATTATTAAAAGGTTTTACTAAAGCACTATTAATAGGAACAATCGATTACGATAAAATGGATGATGAGCTTGGATTGTATTGGAAGGCAAGAAAGCCTAGAGATGCTAATAATATATTATTTCATATAACGCATTACTCTGATTTTTTAGCTTTACAGAAAGGATTTGACTCATCAAGGATAAACCCCTTCAGAAAAGCAACAAGTTATGAAGAAAGATTAAATTGGTGTGCATATTATCATAAGCATGCAAATGTGTTCTTAAATCACTTATCTAATCAAAAAGATGCTGCCTTTAATGCACAGAGAGTAAGATTTATTGATCGGTTATTAGAGCCTAAAATAAATAATGAAAAAGCGATGAAATTCCCCGATGGTCACTTTGAAAAGCTTCTTTATATTGGAATGGTAAAAGGCTCAACACCAGACTATAAATCTCAAGCTATGACCATGTTATTAAATTATGGTGGATTACGTAAAAGTGAGCTATTTCACCTTTATGTTTCAGATATAACTTTACATCCAATATATCGAGATGAAGCATTAGTTAGGGTCTATCATCCAGAAATAGGCCGCTCACCTGACAGTAGTTTTGCAAATAGGCGAGAATACTTACTCGAAAGCACTTTTTATAAACCAAGAAATACATACCGATTATCAAAAAGACTATATGCGGGTTGGAAATCACCTTTACTCACAAATAAAGACGGTTATTTTGAAGTGATATTTAACCCACCTGAAAAAGCAAAAGAATTTTTAATATCTTGGGTTAACTATCTAAAATATCAACGTGTAGAGCCTGCAAAAACAGACACTCATCCATTTGCATTTACCAACTCCACAGGAGCGCCTGAAACGATAAAAAACTTTCAGCGAATTCATAAAAGAGCAGTTAAAAAAATTGGACTGGAAGTTAAAAAAGAGCTTGGAACTACAGAGCATGGGCACAGGCATGCATATGGTTATCGCGCACGACAACTTGGTTTAAGCCAAGTTGAAATTCAAAAAGCAATGCATCATAAGAGCTCTCTATCCTGCTTGATATATATACAACCAACCTCAGAAGATATTCGTAATAAGATGAGAGAGATTAAATGAGCAAACTTAAAGGTA
>NZ_JBQSVO010000092.1:0-15367 GCF_052376275.1 Pseudoalteromonas sp. AOP7-A1-14
CACTTAATTTTAAACTTTCTAAAAAATCTAAACTCAAGTTTTACTCGACTTACTGACTTGCTGCTTGCCTCGCTAAGCGTTGCCTGCTCTGCCGTGTCAGTGGGGTCGCATTATAGGGAGGACAGATTTTTACGCAAGCGTTTTTTAAAGAAAACTTGAAATAAAGTACTGTTCGCTGAGTATTTGAGCTAAATGTGTTAAAAACACAACATAACTAGCACTTTATTAACATTTTAGGTGTACTAATTGGTTTATATAGAGGGTTTACTGAAATAACTTTATATAGAAACTCGCACCCCAAACGATCATAACGATCAACAATGAAAGTGTTACCGCCGCAGATCCCATATCTTTTGCTCTTCCTGATAGCACATGGCGCTCAGTACTAACACGATCTGTTAATGCCTCGATTGCTGAGTTAAGTAATTCAACAATTAATATGATCAATAATGTGCTAATTAATAATGCCCAGTGTAGTAAGGATGTAGCTAGCCAAAATGAAATAGGTAGTAACACTATACTAAGTACAAGCTCCTGCCTAAAGGCTGCTTCTTCTTTAAAAGCAGCTTTAAAACCAAGGTAAGAACAATACGTTGCTTTAAAAACTCGCTTTAGGCCAAGGCCATTAGGCTTGAATACATCTTTCATTTGTAAGCTCTGTTAATTATAGTCAAAAGAAAGCCCCGCTTAGCGAGGCTTTTAAAATTTATATTTACGCTACACCGTATTGGTCACGATACGCTTTAACAGGTGCTAAATGCTCTTCCATTGTACCTTTAGTTTCAAGGTAACTAATTAAATCAGCAAGCTTTACAATTGAGATAACTTTAGTATTAAAGTCGCGTTCAACCTCTTGTATTGCTGAAAGCTCTGCTTTACCTTTTTCTTGACGATCTAGTGCTATTAATACGCCACTTAAGTCTGCGCCATTATCTGCAATGATTTCCATTGATTCACGAATTGCAGTACCCGCGGTGATCACATCATCCACCAGCATGATTTTACCATTTAGTGGTGAGCCTACTAATGTACCACCTTCGCCATGTGCTTTTTTTTCTTTACGATTAAAGCAGTAAGGCATGTCTTTATCATAATGATCAGCAAGAGCAACCGCCGTGGTCGTCGCGATAGGGATGCCTTTATAGGCCGGGCCAAATAAAACATCATAATCAATTGCTGCATCTTCTAAAGCCGCAGCATAAAAACGACCAAGGCGCGCAAGGTCGCGACCGGTGTTAAATAAACCCGCATTAAAAAAATATGGGCTAGTACGCCCAGACTTTAAGGTAAACTCACCAAACTTTAGTACCTGCTTTTCAAGAGCAAATTCAATAAATTCTCTTTGATAATTTTTCATTGCTATTAAACCTATTCCCCTATTAAGCGAGTGCTTGCTTTTGAACGTCGATAATTTCGCGAATTGAATGCTTAGCCAATGTCAGTAGCTCATCAAGCTCGTCAAACGAAAACGGTTCACCTTCAGCTGTACCTTGAACTTCAATAATTTTACCTGTTTCAGTTAAAATCACATTCATATCTGTTTCAGCATCAGAATCTTCCAGATATTCTAAATCACTAATAGCTTGGCCTTTGTAGACACCAACTGAAATTGCCGCAATCATAAACTTAAGAGGATTTGAATTGATCATACCTTTACTACGCATATGAGTAAGTGCATCAACTAATGCTACACACGCACCACTTATAGAAGCTGTACGCGTTCCACCATCGGCTTGAATAACATCACAGTCGATAGTGATAGTGTTTTCACCTAACGCTTTCAAATCAACGGCTGCGCGAAGTGCGCGTGCAATTAAGCGTTGAATTTCCATAGTACGACCGCCTTGCTTACCACGCGACGCTTCACGACCATTACGGGTATGAGTAGCTCGCGGTAACATACCGTACTCGGCATTTACCCATCCCTTACCTTGGCCTTTCATAAAACGCGGTACACCTGATTCAACTGTTGCTGTACAAAGTACTTTAGTATTGCCAAACTCAACCAGCACAGAGCCTTCAGCGTGCATAGTATAATTGCGCGTAAATGTAACCGGTCTAATTTGGTTAGGTGTTCTTTCGCTTGGACGCATTAACGATCCCCTTTATTCTGAATTTGCCATATTATAAGTCGATGTGAGGCTAGATGCCATGCCGATTTACATAAAAGACCATTGTAAAATTCTCATCAACAAAAATTTCCGCTAGAGCTTCACCAGTGTTACGGTATAATCATCGTAATATTGTATTTATAAATTTAGGAAAATATCCATGATCCACAGTATGACAGCTTATGCGCGTCGCGAAATAAAAGGCGATTGGGGGACTGGCACGTGGGAAGTTCGTTCAGTGAACCAGCGCTATCTTGAAACTTTTATTCGCGCACCTGAGCAATTTCGTGGCATGGAGCCAGTAATTCGTGAGCGTCTGCGTAAGCACTTACAACGCGGTAAAGTAGAGGTCTTCTTAAAATTTGTAGCAAACCCTGCGCATGTTGGCGAGCTATCAATTAATCAAGCACTTGCTGAGCAACTTATTAATAGTGCTAAGTGGGTTCAACAACAAAGTAACGGCGATATTAATCCAGTTGATATCCTACGCTGGCCAGGTGTAATGGAAGCTGAAGAACTCGATATGGACAGTGTTAACACCACTCTTATTTCAGGTTTTGACCAAGTAATCGAAGACTTTAAATCAGCCCGCGCTTCTGAAGGGGCCAACCTTGAAGAAATGATAGCCACCCGCCTTGATGCAATTTTAGAGCAAGTTACAGTAATCGAAACACATATGCCTGAAATTGCAAAGTGGCAGCGTGAAAAACTAAACCAAAAGCTCGAAGATTTAAAAACAGATATCGACGAGTCTCGTCTTGAGCAAGAGCTTATTTACCTTGCGCAAAAGCAAGATGTTGCTGAAGAGCTAGACCGTTTAAAATCACACGTAAAAGAAACTAAAAAAATCCTTAAAAAAGGTGGCGCTTGTGGCCGCCGTTTAGATTTCATGATGCAAGAATTTAACCGCGAAGCAAACACCCTCGCTTCTAAATCAATCAACAGCAACATCACCAATGCAGCTGTAGAGCTTAAAGTATTGATTGAGCAAATGCGCGAGCAGATCCAGAATATAGAGTAATCCAGTTACTCACTCAAGTAACCAACTTGAGCAATGTTCGTTAAATCAAGTACAATGTAAACATTAAAGGCTTGAGTTACTCGTAACTCGAGCCTGTTTATTTTTAGTAGAGATGAAAATCATGGCGCAAACTCGCGGAAATTTATTTATCTTATCGGCCCCTTCGGGGGCAGGTAAATCTAGCCTTATTAATGCATTACTTACAAAACATAATGACATGAAGGTTTCAGTATCACACACCACTCGCGCACCTCGCCCAGGTGAAAAAAGTGGCGAGCATTACCATTTTGTAAATGTTGAACAATTCAAATCATTAATTGAAAAAAATGACTTTTTTGAATGGGCGCAAGTATTTGATAACTACTACGGTACGTCTAAGCAAGCTATTGAAGAACAGTTAGCCGCGGGTATTGACGTATTTTTAGATATTGATTGGCAAGGTGCTCGCCAAGTTCGAGAGCTGGTTGAGGATGTTGAAACTATTTTCATTCTACCGCCTTCAAAAACAGAACTTGAAGCACGATTAAATAATCGCGGCCAAGATTCAGCAGAAGTAATTGCTGGGCGTATGGCTAAAGCACAGTCAGAAACCTCGCATTATGATGAGTATGACTATTTAGTAGTTAATGATAACTTTGAAAATACTTTAAATGAAATTGAAATGATTGTTATGACAAAGCGTTTATCATTGAAAAGCCAAGCGATTAGTCATAAAAACTTGTTAAGTAATTTACTAAAGTAACCTTAATAGATAAAAATTAACCACTAGCTATTGGCGAATTTGCTTCGTTGGAGTAAACTACGTCTTTGCTTAAAAATTTATTTGGAGTGCTGAGATGGCTCGCGTAACTGTTGAAGATGCAGTAGATGCAATTGGTAATCGTTTTGACTTAATTTTAGTTGCGGCTCGTCGTGCCCGCCAAATTGCGGTTGGTGGTAAAAACCCACTAGTCGACACTGAAAACGATAAACCAACAGTGGTTGCTTTACGTGAAATTGAACTTGGTTTAGTTGATAATTCTTCTATGGATGTTATTGACCGTGAAGAGCAACAACACCAAGAAGCCGCTGAAATGGCTGCAGTTGCTGCTATTGTTGGTGGTAACCAATAATCACGCATCCCTGTGCTGATTTAGCTAACGGCTGAGTATTTCGACTCTAGCCGTTGGCAATCCTTCCTTTTCATCGTATATTCTATCCATACCGTTACCGATTTACTTCACTAGCGCCTTGGAGTGTGACTTTGTATCTTTTTGAAGGTCTAAAAAAGAAAATATCTGAATACTTGCTCCCAGCCGATGTTGAGCTGGTGCAAAAAGCCTATGTGGTCGCTCGTGAAGCCCATGAAGGTCAAACTCGCTCAAGTGGCGAACCGTACATCACCCATCCTGTGGAAGTAACCCAAATACTTGCAACTATGCATCTTGATCACGAAACCTTAATGGCAGCGTTGATGCACGATGTAATTGAAGATACTGACTTTAGCCAACAAGATTTAGCCGAAATTTTTGGCGAAACAGTTGCCGAGTTGGTTGAAGGTGTGAGTAAACTCGATAAGCTCAGCTTTAAAGATAAAAAAGAATTCCAAGCTGAAAACTACCGAAAAATGATCATGGCGATGACGCAGGATATTCGGGTTATTTTAATAAAACTAGCCGACCGCACCCACAACATGCGGACTTTAGGTGCTTTACGCCCTGATAAACGCCGTCGAATAGCTCGTGAAACACTCGAAATTTACGCACCGATAGCAAATCGTTTAGGCATCCATAATGTTAAAAACGAGCTGGAAGATTTAGGTTTTCAGGCTCTTTACCCTATGCGCCATCGCGCACTTAGATCTGAAGTGGCAAAAGCTCGTGGAAATCGTAAAGAAATTATCTCAAATATTAAAACCGAAATAGAAGCCCGCTTAGAAGAGGCAGGTATTACAGCTACTATTTCCGGTCGAGAAAAGCACCTATATAGTATTTACAAAAAAATGTTAAACAAGGAACTGTCGTTTAACGAAGTAATGGATATTTATGCATTTCGTATTAATGTCGATAAAATGGATATCTGTTACCGTGTACTCGGTGTTGCCCATAATTTATATAAACCAATTGAAACTCGTTTTAAAGATTATATTGCAGTACCTAAAACCAATGGCTACCAGTCTCTTCATACATCTCTTGTCGGTCCGCACGGTATTCCTGTTGAGATTCAAATTCGTACTCACGATATGGATCATATGGCTGATAAAGGGGTTGCAGCCCATTGGATGTATAAAAAATCAGGCGATAGCGCAGGAAACACCTCGCAGCAACGTGCTCGCCAATGGATGCAAAGCTTACTCGAATTACAACAAAGTGCGGGGTCATCCTTTGAGTTTGTTGAGAACGTTAAAACAGAGCTATTCCCGGAAGAGATTTACGTATTCACCCCAGATGGTCGTATTGTAGAATTACCCATGGGGGCAACAGCAGTTGATTTTGCCTATGCAGTCCATACTGATGTAGGTAACACCTGTGTTGGCGCTCGCGTTAATCGAAAACCTCACCCATTGAGTCAAGCCTTAGATACAGGGCAAACGGTTGAAGTGATCACTAGCTCTGGCGCGCATCCAAATGCAACTTGGCTGAACTTTATTGTCACAGGGAAAGCCCGTTTAGGTATTCGTAATTACTTAAAGAGCCAACATCACGAAGAGGCCATGCATTTAGGTCTTCGCTTATTAGATTCAGCTTTAGGTGAATATAAACTCGATGATATACCAGATGAAAATATCAGCCGCGTACTTGAAGAACACGAGTTAAATACCGTATTAGAGTTATTGGTTGATATTGGCTCAGGAAACTTAATGAGCATGCTTATTGCTAAGCGCTTATTGCAATCAGATACCGATGACTTAACTGATATTGCTAAAAAAGCCAAAGCGACCATTATTGGCACCGAAGGCATGTTGGTAAATTACTCTAAATGCTGTCGCCCAGTACCGGGAGATGCAATCACCGCGCATATAAGTCAAGGCAAAGGGCTTACGGTACACCGCCAAGAATGTAAAAACATACGTGGTTGGGAGAACGAGCGTTCAAAGTATCTAATTGTGAAATGGGATGATAACCCGGAAAAAGAATATATCGCTGCTTTGCGGGTTGAAATAATAAATCATCAAGGGGCACTGGCTAAACTCACCAATGTAGTTGCTACAACTCAAGCTAACATTGTTGAAATTACCACTGACGAAAAAGAAAGTAATTTGTACGTGATAGATTTAGGGATCACAGTTAAAAACCGTGTCCATGTTGCTAATATCATGCGCCGCATTCGCGTAATGCCTGATGTGCAAAAAGTCTATCGAAAGAAATAACAAGGGAAAAACATGAATAAAGCATTTATTTCGACCGATAAAGCACCTTCTGCGATCGGTCCTTACAGCCAAGCAGTTAAAGTTGGTACAGCCGTTTACTTATCAGGGCAAATCCCACTAGTGCCTGAAACAATGGAAATGGTATCTGAGGATTTTAGCGAGCAAACTCATCAAGTATTTAAAAATATCTGTGCAGTGTGTGAAGAAGCAGGCGGTAAAATTCAAGACTTAGTAAAGATTAATATTTACCTTACTGACTTATCAAACTTTGCGACCGTCAACGAAGTGATGAGCCAATACTTCAAGCAGCCCTTCCCTGCTCGTGCAGCACTTGGTGTAAGAGCACTACCGAAAGGCGCGCAGATTGAAATTGATGGCATTATGGAATTACCGTCAACCAACTAACCTGACGTTATGTAAGTAAAGCGTTAATCAAAAGCACCTAATCAAGATTAGGTGCTTTTTTGCTTGTGTTGCAAGCAAAACATTCATTTTCTTGACTCGTTCATATTTCTCTAGCACTCTGTAAAAAGACCTACTTCCCCCCTTAAACTTTTGTAGTAAAGAAGGATTACTCCTTGTTCAAGCTTGCCATAACGGTGTTGCGACCTTGAAGGCCAAGCTAATCATAACTTAATCAATGCTCAAGAGCTTATACAAATAGGCCCTGCAAAAAACTTACAAGGTAAATTGTTTGGCGGTGAAATTATTGATGCACAAACGATAGTCGCAGGTGAAATAGGCAACAAATCTGGCTCACAGATGACTATCAATCTTGCAGTAAGTGGGGCAGCCGTGACAGCTAAAACTGACAGTTGCTTTAAAAAGCTGGCCAGGACAGATAAACAGCTAGTTACCCACCTTGCAATATAAAGCTTGAAGAGGGAAAGATTGAAGTTGAATTTAAAACCGGCTAAAAAATACAAATAATAAAAAAAGAGGCTAAGTCGCCTCTTTTTTTATTTATAGCGTACTATAATATTTCAGCAAATTGCTGCTTAAGCTCACTTGGCCACACGCCAACTTGAACTTGACCAATATGCTGCTTTTGCAGTAATAGCATAGCTAAGCGAGATTGACCAATACCACCGCCAATTGTTTGTGGAAATTTCTTATCAAGCAACTGTTTATGCCAATCAAATTCAAGACGCGCTTCATCTTTAGTGATTGCAAGCTGTGTAGCAAGTGCATCTGGGCTGACTCGAATACCCATTGACGAAATCTCAAAGGCATCTTCAAGTACCGGGTTCCATACTAAAATATCACCATTTAAGCCACTGTATTCCTCACAGGTCTGGGTTGACCAGTCATCATAGTCTGGGGCACGAACATCATGAACCTCACCATCGCCAAGCGCCCCACCAATACCAATTAAAAATACTGCACCATGCTCTTGAACAATCGCTTTTTCACGTTGCTTAGCAGTGAAGTCAGGGTACATTTGACGTAGCTGTTCACTATGCACAAAAGTAATTTCTGCGGGTAAAAAAGGCGTGATATCAAATTCACTTGCAGCAAAACGCTCTGTTGCTTTAATACCACTATACAGTGCCTGAACGGTTTCTTTTAACTTATCAAGTGAACGCTCAGTGCTTTCACAAATTACTTTTTCCCAATCCCACTGGTCAACATACACAGAATGAATAGGACTTAATGACTCTTCATCTGGGCGCAATGCCTTCATATGAGTATAAAGCCCTTCTCCAATACTGAAACTGTGATCAGCTAGGGTTTTTCGCTTCCATTTGGCTAGCGAATGAACAACTTCAAATTGACTATCAGGAATCGTTTTAACGGCTACTGCTACAGCATTTTCCGTACCACTTAAATTATCTTGAATACCGTCACCGACTTTAGCCAAAATAGGGGCTTGCACTTCTATTAAGCCTAGTTGTTGTTCCAGCTGACTCGAAAAAAACTGTTTCACCTTGCTGATTTGCTGCTGCTGTTGCAGGTAGTGTGAACTCATAATAATTGGCCTCATTCCCAGTTATTGTTACTTGCTTATTTGCTTATTTGCTTATTTGCCACTGCGGCAAAAGCTCAATAACGTAATCCTCAACCATTTATACATTTAATTCAATAACCAATAATAAAAATACCTTTAATGTATTAAATCCATTAATTTAATGGTATAAAAAACAAAGATTCAATAATTACTAAGTACTATTCATATGGAAAGTTATCAAATCGATAATCTCGATAAACAGATCCTCTATGCTTTAATGGACAATGCCCGCACTCCCTACGCAGAACTGGCTAAACGCTTTACTGTCAGTGCCGGCACAATTCATGTACGAATTGAAAAAATGAAACAAGCCAATATTATTACTGGCACTCAGGTAACTATTAACGCGAAACAACTCGGTTATGATGTATGTTGCTTTATTGGTATTAACTTAAATAATGCCCGTGATTACCCACAAACCTTACTGCATTTAAAGGAGTTAGAAGAAGTCGTTGAGGCCTACTACACGACGGGCAATTACAGTATTTTTATTAAAGTGATGACTCGCTCGATCGATCACTTACAAGATGTGTTGATCAATAAGATTCAAGCGATTGAAGCAATTCAATCAACCGAAACTTTAATATCACTACAAAACCCAATTAGCCGCTCAGTTATGCCTTAGCAATGATATACTTACAAAAAATTGAAATTTCAGACAAGGTTAACAATGCAAAACACTCGCTATCACCGTGTTAAAGAGGTGCTTGACCGTCGCCAAACAGACTTAACCGTGTGCCTTGAAGATGTACATAAACACCATAATTTATCCGCTATTGTCAGAAGCGCAGATGCTGTCGGGTGCCATCATGTTCACGCGGTATGGCCTGAAAAACAAAAGTGGTTAACCAGCAACACCTCTGGTGGCAGTAAAAACTGGGTTGCTACTCATTTACATAGAGATATCAACACCGCTGTCGCCACCATACGCAAGCAAAATCCTCAAGTTCAGGTACTTGCTACCAATTTAAGTCCTGATGCTGTTGATTACCGCGATATAGATTACACTAAACCAACCGCTATTATTGTCGGCCAAGAAAAAACAGGTATTTCAGAGCAAGCGCTTGCTCATGCAGATAAAAACATCATCATTCCCATGCAAGGTATGGCGCAATCACTTAATGTATCAGTTGCTGCCGCACTGATTTTATTTGAAGCCCAAAACCAACGTCTTAATGCAGGTTTATACCAACGCAATATGCTTGATAAAGATATTAAACACACTATGTTGTTTGAAGGTTGCCACCCTATTATCGCGCAAAAGTGCAAAGAAAAATCATTACCTTACCCAGCTCTTGATGAACAAGGTGAAATAGTTGCCGATAATGCATTTTGGCAGCGACTAAAACATACTTGATGACAGCCGTGTTCGCACGTAAACTCAAAAGCACCTAAAATGAAAAGTTTGAGCAGACTTTGTCAACGTTAACATTAAGCCGCTACCCAATTACGGATCTTAAAGGCGTGGGCCCTAAAATGGCTGAGCGCTTAGTAAAACTTGGAATTTATACAGTGCAAGACATGCTCTTTCATTTACCGCACCGCTATGAAGACCGCACCCGTATTTATGCGATCAATCAGTTACAACTACATAGCCATGTAAGCATTGAAGCAACAATTGAAACGAGCCAAATCACCTTTGGTAAACGCCGTATGCTGGTGTGTCAGGTTAATGATGGTACCGGACGTTTAACCCTGCGCTTTTTTAACTTTAGCGCGGCGCAAAAAAATGCGCTAAGCGCAGGAAAAGTAATTCGTTGCTTTGGTGAGGTCCGCCGTAGTCGTAATGGTCTTGAAATGACTCACCCAGAATACAGCTTAAGCGATAGTCTCTCAGAGCAACCCTCAACGACGACCTTAACGCCTGTATACCCCATTACTGAAGGATTAAAACAACTATCGATTAGGGCCCTTAGCGATCAAGCTATCAGCTTATTAGAAAAGTACACTGTAGAAGAGTTATTGCCACCTGAGTATCAGCTATCACAATTGAGCTTAACTGAGGCGCTGCTCACTTTACATCGCCCGCCTAATGATGTTGACTTAATAGCACTTGAACAAGGCTTGCACCCAGCACAGCAGCGTTTAGTTTTTGAAGAGTTACTGGCACAAAACCTCAGTTTATTAAAATTACGACAACAAGGACAAACAGTAAAAGCCGTTGCATTAAAGCCAAATAACCCGCTTGAACCGCAATTTTTAGCAAAGCTGGCTTTTGCACCAACTAATGCACAAAGTCGTGTAGTCGCAGAAATAAAAAATGACTTGCAAGAGCCCTACCCTATGATGCGATTAGTGCAAGGTGATGTTGGTTCTGGTAAAACCTTAGTGGCTGCCCTAAGCGCGCTTACAGCTATAAGTAAGGGCTATCAAGTCGCATTGATGGCACCCACCGAAATACTTTCAGAGCAGCATGGCATTAACTTCACTCAATGGTTTGAAGAGTTAGGTATTAATGTCGCTTGGCTAGGCGGTAAAACCAAAGGCAAAGAACGCGTTGCTACTCTTGAAAAAATAGCCTCAGGCAAAGCGCAAATGATTGTTGGTACCCATGCACTCTTTCAGCAAGATGTAATTTTTAATAACCTCGTACTTATTATCATCGATGAGCAACACCGTTTTGGTGTCCACCAGCGTTTATCACTCAGAGAAAAAGGCCGTTTCGGGGATTGTTACCCACACCAATTAGTGATGACTGCCACCCCTATTCCACGCACTCTTGCGATGACGGCATACGCCGATTTAGAAACATCAGTAATTGATGAGTTACCGCCAGGACGCACACCTATAACAACCGTTGCACTACCTGATACCCGTCGTGATGAAATTATTGCGCGCGTAAAAACAGCCTGTACCGAGCAAGGCCGCCAAGTTTATTGGGTATGCACCTTAATTGATGAATCCGAAGTACTGCAATGCCAAGCGGCTGAAGACTCTGCATTACAATTAACCCAAGCACTCCCAGAGTTAAAAGTGGGCCTTGTACATGGACGAATGAAACCCGCAGAAAAACAAGCCATCATGAGTGATTTTAAAGCAGGCAACATTCACGTATTGGTGGCAACAACAGTCATAGAGGTGGGCGTAGATGTACCAAATGCCAGTTTAATCATTATTGAAAATCCTGAGCGTCTGGGACTTGCACAGTTACACCAATTACGCGGACGCGTAGGCCGTGGTGCTGTTGCTTCTCACTGTGTGCTGCTTTATCACGCCCCTTTATCTGCAACAGCACAAAAACGCTTAGGAGTATTAAGAGATAGTAATGATGGCTTTGTTATTGCTGAGCGTGATTTAGAAATACGCGGGCCAGGTGAGGTGCTTGGTACTAAGCAAACAGGATTAGCTGAGTTTAAAATCGCTGATTTAAACCGTGATAAACAAACACTCAATCAAGTTAGGCCTATCGCAATGCAAATGCTTAACCAATACCCAGAGCAAGTAGAAAAGCTCATCCAGCGCTGGCTTGCAGGTAAGTCAGCTTATGCACAGGCTTAAAGCATTAAATATTGTGCAAACAAAGGTTAAACATACAAAGAAGCTACAAGGCCCCAAGCAATAGCAACAGGGCCTTAAAAATTAATATAGAATCCTAAAACTTATATTCCATACCTAACGCGATATAGTCTTGATCCACATCACTCTCTAAATCATAGGTTGAATAAAAGCCAAACAACTTAATATTTTTTGTAAACTTATGATCAACACCTACTGAGATCGCAGAGTTGTTATCACCATCTTTAAAATCAATCGTTTGATACTGTAATTTGAACGTATTGCTATTCAAAGTATATGCCGCATTGACTAAATAGCCATCAGCTTCACCAGTCCCATCAACTTTTTCTTGCTTTTGATACATAGCGCCTAATTTAATATCAGCCACTTTACCTTGAAGACTTGCGCGGATGACATCATACCCATTTACTTCGCTATCAGCTGCAATAGATGCATAAAGTTTGCTTTTTTTAAGACCCGAATCTCCGTATGTAAGAGCTAATGAATAACCATTCTCTCCTTCACTGTCTTTTTCGGCAACATAAGTTGCAAGCACTTTTAAACCATTAAAGTCATTCGAAGAATAGGTAACCGTATCACTTAAGCGGTTATCACCTTTAAATAGATTTTTTATATCACCTTCAAGGTCGTTAAATAAGTCCAACTTCCCTTGAGATTGCTTTAAAGCTGTATCATTGCGACCAATAACGAGTTGCCCAAAGCTGCCTTGCAAACCAACATATTGATTACGAGAAGTAAAAGTATCTTTTGAGTCATCTGATACATTGACCTGAAATTCAAATTTGTAAACAGCTTCTAAGCCTTCACGCAGCTTTTCTGAGCCTTTGAACCCGATACGAGAAGCATTACTCTTAACCTCTGTAAACGATTCATCGCCATCATCTGAGGACTGCACGGTTACATTTGCTTTACCGTACACATGTACATCCGCAAATGCCGAAAAAGATAAACCACCAAATAAAGCTAGGAATAAGCTAGACTTTGCAAATTTCATGTCGTTTCCTCAATAATCGCAACGAAAAACACATACTCGTGTTTGATTGAGCGCAGTGTGCCAGTGAAAAATGACAGAAAGATGACAACTGAAACAAAAACGTCAATTTATATTCATAAAAAGTAATTATTTTTGTAATTAAAGTATATTTTTAAGAACATGCGTTGGTTATAAAGTTAGACCGTCTGTAGTATATGTTGGACTTATTAAAACTGTACTGCACCACAACTTATAAACACATGGTCAGTTCATTATAGAAGCAATACGATTAGTTTAAACAAAAATAAATATTTTGCTATATTACAGCTTCATTTACATTTATTTACATTAACTTTATACCAAAAAATGTAACAATATAACAACACATAAAATAACTAATAATATGCTTTGCTCACTTAATACTTGCTAGTAAAGGTGATCTCCGCCAGCCATAATAAGCGCTCATTTTTTATTATCCCCATTCTCAAAATAAAAAAACAAACACAACAAAATGATAACTATTATCACTTCCAATTAAAATTCAAACATGTCATACTCGCTATGTTATAACATTTAAAAGCAATAATTACTTACACTACTTAAATTCAGGTTGGAAAAAAATGAAAAGGTCTGCTCTAACAGTAAGTGTTCTTACTGGTTTATTTTCAATGCAATCATTTGCAACTCAATCTATTGAAAAACTTGAAGTTCAAGGTACGCGTACACCACTTTATAGTACCCGAGATGTAAATGCCTCGGCACTAGGGATCAAAGATCCTCAGTTTTTACCTATTTCTATTCAATCTTTTTCTGAAGAGTTAATAACGAATCAAAGAGTAAAAACTTTGAGCGAAGTGCTTGCTAATGATGCATCTGTACAAAATACGGCTATCGGCACAGTATTTGATTTTGTCAGCCTGAGGGGCTTTCAACTCGATTGGACAAATGGTCTAAGACGAGATGGGCTCGCTCTTGCTCCTTATCAGGATGTTCCACTGGAGAATATTCAACGAATCGATATTATTAAAGGCCCATCAAGTTTGGTCTCAGGTTTTAATAATCCTGGCGGTACGATTAACTATGTAACGAAGCGCCCAACGATGGACTCCTTTTTAGATATCACGACAGAATTTCGTAGTCGTGCGGGCCGTTATATTCATGTAGATTTTGGTGGCCCCTTAGATAGTGAGCAAACTTTTGGCTATCGTATCAATGCCGCAGTAGAAAAAAATGGCGACTTTACCGGTGGTGACGATCTAGAAAGGCACTTTTTCAGCGCAGCTCTAGACTGGCAACTGTCTGACCGTATTTTTATTCGCTTAGATGGCGACTATCAAGACAAAAGCACTGTATCACAACCACTTATAGGTTTAGCGCGTGACCCAAATGATGATAGCCATTCCGTGCTCCCTCCTTATGTAGACACGAGTGAAATATTACTTGGCCAACCTTGGGCAAGATATAAAACCGAGTCCTTCAATATAGCGGCGCGAGTGGATTTTTGGCTCAATGATAATTGGCAGTGGGTTAACCAAGTCGCACTTTCTGGGAATGACAGATTCACTATTTTTCCTGATATATATTCAGTTGACTTAGAAGGAAATGTTCTATCAGCAAGTATTCAAGTCACGCCAGATGAAACCTATGATACGGTTTCTGCCCATAGCTTCTTTACAGGGCAACTTGTTACTGCAGGTATTGAACATGAACTCGTTATTGGCGCAAGTATTCGTGACTACCAATCTAAAGATGGTCGCTGGTTTGAGTTAGACAATCCTGTTGGTAACATATTTAGCCCTACACATGTAAGTAAACCTGAATTCCCAGAATACCCCGACCCAACAACAACAGACACAACCGAAAGCTCATTTTTCATTACCGATACCCTGCATTTTAATGATGTATTTTATGCGACTCTAGGGCTGCGTCATATTCAATATAAAAAAGATCAGACCGCACCAAACCAAGCTAAATCAACATTAGATAATCGCACCTTCAGCACACCTATCATTGGCTTAAATTATAACCCGAACGATCAACTCGCTTTTTATGCCAGTTACTCTGAAGGTGCTGGAGAAGGTGGCGTAGCAGTAATTGGCAGTGGAGCAATTAATGAGGGCGAATCGTTAGGGCCACAAGAAAGTGAACAAATAGAAGCCGGTATAAAATACCAAACTGACTCAATGAACTATTCCGTTGCAGTATTCGAAATTGAAAAAATGCTGGAATATCATAACCACATCACCAATTACTTTGTACAAGATGGGACTCAATCTCATAAAGGTATCGAACTTAATGCCAGCGGCTCGTTTATTAAAGGCCTATCGACAGTTGCTTCGATAACATTTATGGACCCTAGTTTGGATGAACTTGATGGTGAACCCGCACT
>NZ_JBQSVO010000093.1:0-15134 GCF_052376275.1 Pseudoalteromonas sp. AOP7-A1-14
GGCATGATTAATATTGATGTTTTAAAAGTAGAAATAAATAATGTTGAGTGTTCACTAATTCTATTAGGTATGTATCAGTAGGTTGACTATTTTTATTGTGTCTTATTTTATTCTCCTAAAGTTAGAGATTGCTTTTTATCAAAAGTGCTCACAAAGTCTTCTGTATTGTAGAGGAAATTGGCATTTTACGTGATAAATTAATTTATTTTAGATATAAAAATGCCAGCAAAGAGCTGGCATTTTAAATATGATGTTGATGAGTACTTTAACTACTTTTCTAATTTCTTAGCAAGGTATAACCAAGTTTCAAGCACCGTATCTGGATTAAGTGAGACAGAATCAATACCCTGCTCTACTAGCCATGCGGCAAAATCTTCATGATCAGAAGGACCTTGACCACAAATACCAACATACTTACCTTTTGTTTTAGCTGTTTGGATTGCCATAGACAATAGTTTTTTGATTGCTGGATTACGCTCATCAAATAAATGTGCGATTAGGCCAGAGTCACGATCTAGACCCAGTGTTAATTGAGTTAAATCGTTTGAGCCTATAGAAAACCCGTCAAAATGTACTAAAAACTCTTCAGCAAGTAATGCGTTTGAAGGCAGTTCACACATCATGATTACTTTTAAGCCATTTTCGCCACGTTTAAGACCATGCTCTTCAAGTAATTCAATTACACGTTTTCCTTCTTCGAGGGTACGAACAAATGGGATCATGATCTCAATGTTAGCCATTCCCATTTCATCACGAACACGCTTTATTGCTTCACACTCAAGGGCAAAACAATCGCGGAAAGATTCTGAAATGTATCGTGCAGCACCACGAAAACCAATCATTGGGTTTTCTTCATCCGGTTCGTATTGTTGGCCGCCGACAAGGTTAGCATACTCGTTTGATTTAAAATCAGACATACGAACAATTACGCGTTCAGGTGCAAATGCGCAACCTAATGTTGAAATGCCTTCAACGAGCTTAGTAATGTAAAACTCAACAGGAGATTCATAGCCGGCAATCATATCGGTAATTTCAGCTTTCAAATCTTCACTTTGAGCATCAAAATTAATAAGTGCTTTAGGGTGAACACCAATCATACGGTTGATGATAAACTCTAAACGGGCAAGCCCAACACCTGAGTGTGGCAAGCGAGCAAAGTCGAATGCACGATCGGGGTTACCCACGTTCATCATAACTTTCATCGGTAGTTCAGGCATTTCGTCAACACGCGAGGTGATGATTTCAAAATCTAATTGCCCTTCATATATATAGCCCGTGTCGCCTTCAGCACACGATACGGTAACTTCTCGACCTGCTTTAATTAAATCAGTTGCATTGCTACAGCCCACTACAGCAGGAATACCAAGCTCACGGGCGATAATTGCCGCATGACAAGTACGGCCACCGCGGTTTGTAACAATTGCCGCAGCACGTTTCATGATTGGTTCCCAATCAGGGTCTGTCATGTCGGTGACTAAAATATCACCTTGTTGTACCTGGTCCATTTCAGCGATTGAATCAAGAACACGGACAACTCCTGAGCCTATCTTATGGCCGATAGCACGCCCTTCAATAATAATATTGCTTGAACCATTTAGCTGAAAACGCTCCATAACGTTTGTATCTTCGTTAGATCGTACAGTTTCTGGTCGAGCTTGAACAATGTAAAGCTTTCCATCGTTACCGTCTTTTGCCCACTCGATATCCATCGCGCGACCATAGTGCTTTTCGATAATAACAGCTTGTTTTGCTAGTTCTTCTACTTCAGCATCGGTAATAGAAAACTTGTTTGATAGTGCGCTGTCTACGTCAACAATTTCAACTTGCTTACCGTGCTCTTGATCAGCAGAGTAAATCATTTGAATAGCTTTTGAGCCAATGTTACGACGAACGACTGATGGCTTTGCTTTTGCTAATGTTGGTTTATGAACATAAAATTCATCAGGATTTACAGCACCTTGTACCACCATTTCACCCAAACCATAACTTGATGTAATAAATACTACATCTTCAAAGCCTGATTCAGTATCAATGCTGAACATAACACCAGAAGCTGATTTGTCAGAACGTACCATGCGTTGAATACCTGCCGATAAGGCAACGCCACGATGGTCATAGCCTTGATGAACACGGTACGAAATTGCACGGTCATTAAATAAAGAAGCAAATACATGCTTAATAGCGATCATTACTGAATCGATGCCGCGTACATTCAAAAAGGTTTCTTGTTGACCTGCAAAAGAAGCGTCTGGCATATCTTCTGCTGTTGCAGATGAGCGAACTGCAAATGAAACATCGGCTGCCGCATCACCATGTAATTGGGTATATGCTTCGCGAATGGCTTTATCTAGGTTAGGTTGAAATGGGGTGTCGATAATCCACTGACGAATCTCAGCGCCGACTTTGGCAAGTGTATTCACATCATCGACATCGAGCGTGTCTAATATATCGTGAATTTTTGCATTGAGACCAGATTGGTCTAGAAATTCATTAAATGCCTCAGCGGTTGTTGCAAAACCACCAGGCACTTGAACACCTGCGTTAGCTAAGTTTGAAATCATTTCTCCGAGTGAGGCATTTTTACCACCAACACGAGGAACATCTTGCATACCAAGCTCTTGATACCAGAGAACGTATTCTTGCACGGATCTTTCTCCATAAACAAATTGTAGTAATAACTGTGAGAGTTAGGAAAGAAAACCTTCTAAAAAGGTCATCTTCATTCTACACTGGCAATACTGTTCACGTAAACCGTGAAGCCCCCTATTTTATAGATAAAAGTAATAAAAAGGTTAAATATGAGAACGGCATTTTATATATCAGACGGTACTGCGATTACTTCAGAAGTATTTGGCCATGCAACACTGTCATTATTTCCTGTTGAGTTTAATCATAAGACAATTCCATTTGTTGAAACTGAAGAAAAAGCGCACAAAGTAAAAAACCTCATAGATAAAACGGCGCAACGTGATGGTGAACAACCCTTTGTTTTTCACACCTTTGTTAATCATTCATTAAGTGAAATTATAAATTCATCCTGTGCGGTCAGTTATGATTTTTTATCAACTTATAGTGGTTTGATAGAAAAGGAACTAGCTGTTGCACCCGTACCAAAAATGCACCGAACTCATTCAATGCATGAAAAAAACTATGACTTTAGAATTGATGCCGTTAACTACGCCTTAACAAACGATGACGGTGCTAATATTAAAAACTATTCTGAGGCTGATATCATTTTAATTGGCGTTAGTCGCAGTGGTAAAACCCCTACTAGCCTATATTTAGCATTGCAATATGGGATCAAAGCAGCCAATTACCCAATTACCGAGGAAGATTTAGAAACCGGCAAGTTACCTACTTGTTTAGTAGATTATAAACATAAATTATTTGGTTTAACGATTGACCCGGTACGCCTAGCTGATATTCGCCAGCGCCGCATGGCAAACTCAAAATATGCTTCATTAAAGCAGTGTCGTATTGAAGTAAGAGAAGTTGAAATGCTTTATAAAAAACATAAGCTTGCTTTTTTAAATTCAACACATCATTCGGTTGAAGAAATATCGGCTAAAATTATTTCAGACACAAATCTTGTGCGACGTAAGTACTAGCTAACGTGAAATTAATAAAAACAAAAAAAGCCGCTTTTGCGGCTTTTTTAAGTATAAATAAATATTATTTACGAGAATCTTTCAATAAGTCAGCAACTAAAAAACCAAGTTCTAGTACTTGATCTGCATTTAATCGTGGATCACATTGTGTACGGTAACGCTGGGCTAAATCATCGTCAGATAATCCGTAGGCTCCCCCTGTACATTCTGTTACGTGTTGACCCGTCATTTCAAGGTGAACACCACCTGCGTACGATCCTTCAGACTTATGAACCGCGAAGAATTGGCTTATTTCACGTAAAATATTATCAAAGCTACGTGTTTTGTACCCTGAGCTGGCTTTTTCAGTATTGCCATGCATAGGATCTGAACTCCAAATTACCTTGCGGCCTTCTTGTTGTACTTTACGCACTAAGGCTGGTAGCTTTTCTGGGAGTACATCAGCGCCCATACGCGTAATTAAAGTAATACGACCTGGAATATTATCTGGGTTTACCGCATCAATTAAACGAATTAGTTCATCTGGGTCCATACTTGGGCCCACTTTAACACCTATTGGGTTTTTAATACCTTTAAAAAACTCAATGTGAGCGTGGTCTAGTTGACGAGTGCGCTCACCAATCCAAACAAAGTGAGCTGAGCAATCATACCAGTCGCCTGATAAATGGTCGCGGCGAGTAAGTGCCTCTTCGTAACCGAGTAATAACGCTTCGTGAGATGTATATAAGTCGGTTTCTTTTAAGCTTGGCGCAATAGTTGAATTGATACCGCACACTTCCATAAATTCAAGAGCGTCTTGAATTTTATCAGCAAGCTGTTGGTATTTTTCTTTAAGTGGATTAGCAGCTACAAAGCCCATATTCCAACGATTCACTTGATGCAAGTCAGCAAGACCACCTTGGGCAAATGCGCGTAGTAAGTTAAGTGTAGCTGCACTATGATGATAAGCTGTCATTAAGCGTTGCGGATCAGGTATGCGCGAAGCTTCAGTAAATTCAAAGTTATTAATGATGTCACCACGATAAGATGGTAATGATACACCATTAATGGTTTCCATATCTGCTGAACGTGGCTTTGCGTATTGGCCCGCCATACGTGCAATTTTAACTACTGGGCATTTACCGCCATAAGTTAGCACTACGGCCATTTGTAATAGTGTTTTGAATGTATCGCGGATATTGGCTGCATTAAAATCACTAAATGATTCAGCGCAATCACCACCTTGTAGTAAAAAGGCACGACCTTCACATACATCCTCGAGTTGCTTAAATAAGCTACGAGTTTCTTCTGCAAAAACTAAAGGTGGTGCACTTTTTAATTGGCTTTCGACCGTTTGTAATACTTCTTTATCTGGGTACTGTGGTTGCTGAAGTATTGGGTAATCTCTCCAGCTATTTGGGTTCCACGACTGCATGTTAATTCCTCATTCCTACATTGAGTGCTTATATGAAAATTAACGTAACAAGCCCCCTGGTTCAAGGACTATATTCGATAATTATCAATTATTTAGTAATGAGATAAAATCCATAGTGGATTTTGAGGTGTTTCTTTATGATTCGATAATTAAGCTTTGAACTAATAATTAAGTAACACTATGATTATTATACTTTAAGTAAAGTTAATAAGGTTAAGTAAAGACTATTAAAAAATCACATGTATATACAGAAGTAAAAGAACACATCATACTATAAAATGTGATGTGTGTAATCCAAACTTTACAGCAATACTTAACTAAAAGTAACCAAAAACTAGCCAGGATAAATATTTAATGTTATGAAGATTTCTCTCACCTTCGGACATTAATGTAGTTATATGGCTCCAAAATAAGTGCCAATTCAACCTAGAATAAAAAATAGCTAATAGTAGATTTGGTGCCCTGTCATTTATTATATCGAAAGATCAAACACACCAACTAAAGAACACATCATACATTATTAATATGTTCTGGAACTTAGCAACAGAGTGAAATTTAATAAAAGTAATCAGTTAGCTTGTGCCTGATTAGGATCATGTTAAGATATTCATCATCCTTAAAAATGGTATGATGTGTTCTTATGGTTGGAAAAGTTCAAATTCGTAGTCAGTTCGATTTATTAAATGATCTGACTCAATTATTTATAGACGATATCAGTGAGTATGAGTATTCCAGTGCACACTATTACCAGTTACCTGATATAAATAGTAATGATGAAAAAAACATACCAAGTATAATTGAAACTACAAGGTTATCTGGTGAAGTAGCTCAAAAATCTATTTTAAAAGCCTATACTGATATTTATAAAAAACCTGGATTAAGTAGTCGTGTTTTAAAACGTCACCCTGGAATATTAATATTAAAAAATGCTGATAAAAAGGCACTCACAGCCCGAATACATCAGCTTAATAAAGCTAAAGCTGCATTTAAAGAATGTGTTTTATCTATTGATAATAACAATGCACGTTTTGAAGCCGTTCATAATGCAGTTCCTAGTTTAATTACATTAGCAGCTTATCGTAAAGTGCATTTTGAAACCGACTCCCCTTTTTCATTAAGATTTACATGGATGCATAAACACGCAACAAAAACCCTTACAAAGAAGATGGCATTGGCTATGCTCGAAAAATCAGCTAATTATTCTAACCCACGAATAATTGATCAACATAATTGGCAGTCGCTTGTCGCACAAGAGCAAAGGCGTGTTGCGAGTTTACCAGAAAAAGAAAAGCTACGAATTCGTCGGCCAACCAGAGTGAGCCCACAAGTAAATATACGATATACAGCAACAAACCGATATCATGTTAGTGCCGCATTACCATTTATTTTAATTAACCCAGAACCAGATGTTAAAATAGGCAGATTGTCAGATTATATAAAACCACAAAGTCATCCACGTAAACGAGAATATGATTACCTCATTGATAGACTTTATTTGGAACAAATAGATAAATAGATTATGTTAAATGGGTGAGAATGTTATTCATTAAGGGATTTACTTCACAAAGCTGAATCTATAACGCACTAGAACAAAATAATTGAAGACTTATAAATAGATATAAGCCTTCTGTTATTTAATTACTATCTTCAACAATCTCTTCTAACTTATCTTCATCAATTAACACAGCATTCTCAATAATCCGTTTCCCACCTTGGATTTCAATTCGCTTATTGTGCTTATTAAGTGTCAGAATTTCATCACAGAATTGATCAGAGGGATACATTTCATAAGTGTAATCAACAATATTTCCTGTTTTATCATCTTTTACATTAGTAATGTTATATTCAGAGATAGCACCTTTTTCAATTAAATCTTTCATTGTTGTCGTCATGTCACGACGTAATGCTTTTAATTTATTCTCAGTTATATCATCAGTTGAGTAAATTGAACCATACTTTTCCATTATTGAGAGTAATCGAAAGTGGTATGTTTTCCCCGGTGCTGCATAACGCCAAAGATGATAAAGTCGCAACATCATCCAACGAGATAATCCGCGTTTTAATTCTTGCGCACTATTAAAGTAATAACCTTTATACTCTAGATTATCAATCATGTTATGGACAAATGCATTTAAACACGCAACACATTTTACATTGCCGCCCTGCCCTTTTTTACCGCTAAAATGTAGTGATGATAAAAAATTCATGTTTGACTCATAAAATGAATCATCAATATTTGTATTTTTAGTATCAGTAGCAGAATATTTAAATGAAAGCTTTGAACCTTGTAATGCTTCTAAAGATTCTTTTATCTGTGGGTATGGCATAGATTGACCAACAGCTTTAAGCTCTTGTGCTAATTCATTCATTGAAAAAACAACAGCGTACTGAATTCCAGACTTAAAGTTAATTTTTACAATTTTTCCTTTTGATGCTAAACGAATAAGCGCTCGTTCAACTTTTTCTTCTCTATCAGATGGCCATACTAAATACTCAACATCTTCACCATCTTTTCGCGAACTGACAACCGCAGGCGTTATCTTAATTTCACCATCATAAAGAATTCCATCGACTTTCTCAGAAATTTTGCGAGTTATTATTGTTTTTTTAGGGGCTTCTTCTAAAGGGAGTTTTTTATGCCCAGAACGAACAAAACGCCCCCATAAATCATAATGATTGAAGGTATTTGAATAAGCACGTAACCCATGAGCCACGTTTTCTATTGATACGCGCACATCTTTATTATCTGTAAACAGTGCAAGACTTTCATTATCGATTGCACTTTCCACCCCGTGGATCTGACCCCTTAATGTATCAGGTAAGTTATCTACTGAGATGTTAACCTTTCGGCTCATTATTTTTTCCAATTTTGTTGTGACATCTTATAACAACACATAAAATGAAAAAAGTTAACTGATTAAGTTAGTATAAAACTGATCTCAGATTAAATAAAAGGAGCGGATCATTATTTTACTAAGCAATCGTTACTTTAACTATTTTCAGATCATATTTTTACTAACTAAGTTCTTATAAAGCTAAATTTTACTAACTCAGTTTTAAATTATAGCAACTAATGTCCTGTGATATTTAATTTTTTTAAAAAAAACACGACAATTTACATTTTCTTAATTATCCTTGTGGATAAATGATTACTTAGTGCTAATAGATCTGATCTGTACTTACTAAAGATCTGATCCTTACTAATTTAATCACTCTTTAAAGTAACTTATAAGTGCATAACTTTCTAATTATCTTAGTAAAAAACTGATCTCAAGCAGTCTTTTAGTGCATACATCTGTGCTTAAGCTGTGTATAACTTACTATTTTTTTTTAGCGTTAGTAATATCTCGATCTAGGAGTTAGAAAAGATCGGATCTTAACCAAGTATAATCATGATCTAACAAAATAAAATTTATCTCTAAAAATCAGTAGTTTAAGTACTTTAATTTAACTCTTAACCTTTACTACCTATATACTTAACCATACTTAATCTTATTAATTATACTAAGCAATATTAAATTTTATTACCGACTTTTAATTATGATTACAAATAAAAGCGATGTCGCTATAAATAGTTGTTTACAGTTATTTGAATGGACATTATACTTGAAGCCTAACTTTGAGGAATAAAGTATGTCAATTAATAATAGTGCACTAGATACCTATCGCCTTCTAAAGGCAACGGCTGAAGTTGCTGAAAAATCATTAGAGGGTCGAATTCAACATTACCGTGCCCATTTAAAATCTGATGAAAAAGAATTAAGAACATATACCCAAAAAGCAGCAGCAGATCTTCTAGGTTGCAATAATCGTACTTTAAAACGTCGCCATGATAACGGTGATTTTGATAATCTAGATATCAAAAGAGGCGCAAATGGGCATTATGCTTATACACTAGTTAATATCTTTGCCATGGCAGATATTATGGATATTAAGCCAGACCATCGTACCACTGATGATAAATTACAAGTTATTGTGATTAATTCATTAAAAGGTGGCTGTGGTAAAACAACTAGTATGGTTAATATTGCAGCAGCACTTGCAACAACAAATATTAAACGTTATCGCATTGGTATTATTGATTTGGATCCACAGGGTTCATCTTCTAGTTTCTTTCCCGCCAGTGAACCTGAACCAATAACCGTTGGTGACTTGATGCGCGATTGCATCGAACTTGATTCGGATGAAACATGGCCAGATCTTGTTACTAATTCGTTTTTGCCTACTCACATACCTAATATTCGTATTCTTCCTTCAGGTATGGATGATTTTTACTTTGAGCATGAGACAGCAACTCTGTTAAAAGATAGTTCGAGTTATGATAAAACCAGGCATTACCACAAATTGCTAGAAAAAGTTATAGAACCAGTACAAGATCAATTTGATATTATTTTAATTGATACAGCACCTTCACTTAACTTTTTGTTTTATAACGCATTAATGGCTTCAACTGCAATGTTAATTCCAGTTCATCCTGAAGCTGTTGATTTTGATGCTAATAATAAATATTTAAAACGTCTTGGAGAAATCTATCATACAGTGGCTGCTTTAGGTCATGAAGGATGGGACTTCATGCAATTTCTAGTAACAAATTATGTAAAAGGCAATCACTCACAACGTGACATTGTAAAGGATGTACGCAGTGCTTTTGGCCGTCAAGTTATGAGCTACCCAATAAATCATAGTTCTGCAATTACAGCTAGTTCATCATCGTTTAATACTATATTTGATCAAAAAACATCTGATAGTTTAGCTAGCAGAGAATCTTTAATGCGTGCCCAAGAAAATATAAAAGATGTGGTTGATGAACTCGAAATGCTGATGCGTTCAAATTGGGTTTCAACACAATCTCAACTAAATAATGCTAAGTAAGGTAGTTTATAATAATGGCTAAAAAACGTAAAAATGATACCCGCTTAGACCCTTTCGCAACGGATATTGAAAATAGTAGTCTTGATGCATTACTTGAAAAAGCAAATGCTGGTGATGTAATAAGCATGCCTGCACCGAGTGATCCAAATCGCCAAATTACACTAGTTTGCAAAGTGGTCCCATCTGCTGATATTGAAACGACTACGTCTGTATATGGCAAAAACCGACGTGTGCAATCATTACTTAATGAAAAATCAGTCTCTGATATTCTTCCTGCAATTGCTGAAGATGGTCGTAACCAACATCCAGCCCTATGTTGGGATAATGGCAATGAGATGCTTGTACTTGCAGGTTCGCGCCGTCGTAAGGCATGTATTTTAAGTAATGCAGATTACTTGGTACTTAGTTCAAGTGATTTTACTGATCAAGACGCCAAAATTTTAGCAGTTTCATCTGATCAGTACATCGCTCCAAGCTTATGGGAATTAGGGCAAGCCTATCAGCAAACTAAGCAAGAACTGATCGCTAAAGGTAAGAAAGGTTCTTATCGCGAGGTTGCACATTTAGAAGGGGTTTCTCACACCGCTATTGCTGATGCGATTAAAGCTCATGAAAATATTCCTGCAACAGTTCTAGCACTTTATCCCACCGCTAACCACGTAGGTCGTGAAGTCGCCAAAAAGCTTATTAGTGCCAAGGAGCGTGACCCTAAAGCGTTTATGGCGTTAGTTGATGAACTTGCTCAAAATGAAGAGTTATCACTTATTACTAGTGATGAAAAACGTTCTACAGTCATTACAAAACGCTTAACAACAGAACCTGCTGGGCAGCCACGTCGCGAAGCAGTATTAGAAAATAACTTTATTACCGTTCAACGCAATCTTAAAAGTGGTGACGTTTCAATTAAAATTGATAATAAAGTCATGACTGACAAGCGTTTAGAGCAATTAACTAAATTACTTAATGGTTTTAACTAGTTGATATAATACTGATCCATAAAGTTAAATTACTTAGTAAAAAGCTGATCTAAGTAAGGAGTAAGTTAGTAAAATTGTGATCTCTCTCATATAATATCCATCATATATAGGCTTATTTTGCCGCACAGATCACATTTTTACTAACTTATAGCCCCTTTCCAATTCAACTTCCTTCTTTTTCTAACTAGCTGGTAAAAAACTGATCTGTAACGCCCCTTTTTTGTTGTTAAGTTGTTTATAACTTGTGGGCTTGTTGTTGTTAACCTCATTTTTTTCTAGCTATTTGCTATAAACCGATTTTTTACTAAGTCCGCAGATCTTACCAGTTATATTGTTTTTATAATTGCTTTAGCTCAGGACTTAAAAACCATATACTGGTTTAATTATTTTTTTAATATGACTGCATAAAGCACAATGTCTGCTAACTTATCAAAAACAGATTTACTGACAATTTTTGAAGAAATAAAACAAGAGCAAGCAACTCAGTTTCAACTTTCTGATCGTTTTATTAAAAAGCTTTTTACACCCCGAGTCTTAGAAAAAGCAAAACAGTATCTTCTTAGTGGGCAAATTAATTGGCTTGAGCATAATCGCGATTTTTCAGTCATTGATGCATCGATATTAACTAATACAGGAAGTACATACACTCAACACATCGAGATCACTAAGTTACCTACTGGTTACTCTGTGGATAGCCACTGTTCTTGCAACGCAAAAACAAAATGCAGACATATTGCAGCTGTGCTACTAAAGCTAAAAGTAGAGCATTCGGGCAGCTACGGTGAAGACTACTTTATTAATGACTGGCTCAGAGAATTAAGTAGTATTAAGCAGCAACAAAACTCAGATGCTCAGCAAGTTTTATTATTTGTATTAGACATTGAGCATGGTAAATTAATATTAACCCCTAAAGTAGCTAATAAAAGTAGCAACCATAATTACACTCTGGGGCGAAATTTAACGGATCAACAGCTCAATAGTTTTGTAACTCCTGCTAATTTATTAGAAACTGACTTTAGGCTGTATACCTGGATCCGTTCACAAAATACCATTGGTAGCTTAACACTTCAGGGGCAATGGGGGTTTGATGCTTTACAACAACTTATTGCTACACAAAGACTCTTTTTTCAGCGCTCAAGAGAGCCTATAAAAGCACATAATACCCAAGCTTTAACATTTAGTTGGCAACATAATAAAAAGCTAACTAGTTTAAATATGCAGCTTGATGAAGCTAAACAATGGGTACTTATACACACCACCCCACCAACCTATTTTGATTTTGAAAATTTAAAAATAGGCCGTATTCGCACTCCACTTAGTAGTAACGAAATTAGCCATTTAAAAGCGATGCCGAGTTTGCATGACACTAACTTTGACCGTATTTATAAACAGTTAGCAGATAATTTTGGCCCTGAGCTAATCCCACACCCTCATAATAAGCAGATAACAAATTCAATTAAATCGCCGGTTATATTGAATGTATCATCTACTCAAGGGACTATTTTGCTTAAGGTATTATTTAATTATAGTAATCAATCGTTTGAGCTTGGCACTGCCCCTGCTGAATTAATAAATACGGCTCTTGAAAATACGGTTACGAACGAGTTAGTAAATATTGGATTTGAGCAGTGTAAAGCCCCTTTACAAAATGAGTTTTTATTTAATAAACAAACAGGTGCATACAATCATTGGTTCAATAATGAAATTATCCCACAACTCAAAGATCATGGATGGCAAGTAAATATACTCCAGCCAATATCCAATCACGTCGTTAAACCTGTAGAGCTTGAATTAAAACGAGGGAAAGGCCATCAAGTAGTTGGTAAAATAATGATCCAAAAGAATGTGGGGTCGGGTGTTTTTAATAATGATAATAACTTTTATCATTCATTGAATAGACAAAGCGAATTATTTTATTATTTCCCACAAGGGCATGGCTTTACTGTAATTACTAAACGCGCCTTTTACTTGTTGCAGCAGTTTAAAGATCAGTTTGAATTTATTAAAACCCGAAGTGAGTTCATTTTCCCAGTATCGTACTTACAAGAGTTGTTAAGCTTTGAAGCCATTAATAGCTACTTTACTGATGATAAACTTAAACGTTATTTTAATGAAATTACTGAACAAAAACACCAAACACGGACTATTACGCAATATGGTTTAAAACATGATGTTCAATTAAGGGAGTATCAACAACAAGGTATTGCGTGGTTAAGTTTTTTAAAGCGGCATCAGTTGGGCGGTATACTCGCTGATGATATGGGGCTTGGGAAAACGCTTCAGGTAATTGCTTTTTTAGCTGATCAAGTTCAGTTCCAACAAGCAGGTCCATCTTTGATTGTCTGCCCTACGACCTTAGTAGGCAACTGGCAAAGTGAAATCAATAAGTTTAGTGAAAACCTTAAAGTCACCACCATTTTTGGTGCCGCCAGAGTTGAACAATTACAGCAACTGGCTCATGCAAATTGTATTATTACCACCTACCCGCTTTTAAAACGTGATATAGCCTATTACTCGCCTTTGTATTTTGAAAATATAATATTAGACGAAGCACAGTATATAAAAAACGAAACGGCGCAAGTTTCGCGCTTAGTTAAACGTTTAAATGCTGATTTTAAATTGTGTTTAAGTGGTACACCAATTGAAAATAACTTATTTGAACTAAAGTCATTACTCGATTTTGCTATGCCGAACTTACTTGGAACGCCGAGTCATTTTAAACAACACTTCCAAGTCCCAATTGAAAAACAGCAAGACTCAGAAAAAGCGGCTCAATTAAAAACCCTTATTTTACCTTTCATATTAAGGCGCACCAAAGCGCAAGTCGTTAAAGAACTTCCGCAAAAAACAGAACTTATTAAAGAATTTGAATTTACTGTCAAACAACAAAAAATGTATTCAGAAATTGCCCAGTCACTTGAAAAAAAATTAGTTAACTTATTTACAGAGCAAGGCGTTAATAAAAGCAAATTAGCTTTTCTAGAGGCCCTATTAAAACTTAGACAAGTATGTTGCCATCCAAAGCTTGTCGATTCTCAAAGCTCAGCAGATAGCGCTAAGTTAGAGTGGCTTTCTTCTCACCTTCCTAGAATGTTAAGTACAGACAAAAAAGTGATAATATTTAGTCAGTTTACTAAAGCATTGGCGTTAATAGCAGAACGCTTAAAAGCACAAGAAATTGATTTTAGTCTACTTACCGGGCAAACCCGCCATCGGGATAAAGTGATTAGTGAGTTCACCAGCGGCCAAACATCTATATTTTTAATAAGCCTCAAAGCTGGCGGTACTGGACTTAATTTAACGCAGGCCGATACCGTGATCCACTTTGACCCATGGTGGAACCCTGCTGTTGAAAATCAAGCCACTGATCGCGCTTATCGAATTGGCCAAACAAACCCTGTTTTTGTTTATAAATTAATGATGAATAATTCTATCGAGCAAAAGGTATTTAGAATGCAGCAAAATAAACAAGCACTTGCTGATGTTTTATTTACCGATAAGGTTATGAATTTTAATGATTTCAATGAGGAACAAATGCTTTCTTTATTAAAAGGTTAAGTTCTTAGATAAGTTAAAGAACCAGCATCTACTATTATGTTTGTTGTTAAGCCAAAGTTAAAAGTAAGTACCTTGTTGATTTTCAATTTGGTTACTAAATTTAGTAATGATTGAGCCAGCTCATATAGAGCTGGCTTTTTTATGCCTATAATTTAGCTATAGCCTTGTCTTTTTATTTGTTGAATCATTTTTAAATATTTTTTGAACTAAGTTTAAAAAGTGACGTCTACTATTATGCTTGTTGTTAAATTGCAGTTTACGATAAGCATCATGTTGATTTCCCTATTTGGTTACTAAATTTAGTAATGATTGAGCCAGCTCATATTGAGCTGGCTTTTTTTATGCCTACAACTTAGCCATAGCTTTGTATTTTTATTCGCTGAATTATTTTTAAATATTTTTGAACTAAGTTTAAAAAGTGGCGTCTATTATTATGCTTGTTGTTAAATTGCAGTTTACGATAAGCATCATGTTGATTTCCGTGTTTGGTTACTTAATTTAGTAATGATTGAGCCTGCTCATATTGAGCTGGCTTTTTTTATGCCTATAACTTAGCCATAGCTTTGTATTTTTATTCGCTGAATTATTTTTGAACTAAGTTTAAAAAGTAGCGTCTACTATTATGCTTGTTGTTAAATTACAGTTTACGATAAGCATCATGTTGATTTCCCTGTTTGGTTACTGAATTTAGTAATGATTGAGCCT
>NZ_JBQSVO010000094.1:0-14882 GCF_052376275.1 Pseudoalteromonas sp. AOP7-A1-14
TAATGCAATTACTGCGCCGCAATAAAGATTTTTGCTACAAGCTACGCCACAGAGGATTTTCAGTAAAAAAGTGAGTGTTTTAACTTAATTAAATTAGCGTGAATTATGAAAGTTCTGCTTATATTTGTAAAATCTGCAAAGTTTTAACGTAGGCAGAGATTGTTAATTTGTCACCGGCTCTTATCGAGAAATATAAGACATTGAAGCTTTTGCATTGACTTAGTATATTGTTGCTTGCCTGCAGTGACTGGATGAGCGGTGGAGTTACCTATTTATAACAGTCATGGTGCTATAAGGGAGTATAATTGTTAAAGGTGTAATTTCATTTCGAGTAGGCAAGGCTCGAAACCCAGCTTTTCATAGGCACAAACAGCCGCAGTATTGTTATTGTATACATCAAGGTAAAAATCAGTTACGTGGCGTGCTTTAGCCCACTCAATTAAATATGCCATTATTTGCTGATTTAAGCCCTGACCGCGCATATCTGGTGTAACATACATAAAGCCTAAATAACCGTGCTGTTGGTGCTGCAACTGCTGTTTAGATGTTCTGATTTGTACATACCCAGTAGCTATAATTTGGTTGTTCGTCTCACCAATGGCTAATACAGTGTTGCGATCAGAAATTAACTCTTCAAGATTATAGTATTTAGCATTTACTTGTTTTATTGCTGAATTAAGCGGCCGCTCAGCGTCAATGACAGCCTGCTCCAATTGCTTTAGAACAGGTATATCTGCTTTTGTTGCGGCTCTTAGTTTCATATTTTAAACCTTGCCTTTGTTAAGAGAGTATAAAGTCATCTATCGGTTTTTGGGTTTGCTTTTTAATCTGCATAAAAATGAAAATAATAGCAGCAATCATCATTACCATGGTTGGTAATACAATGACTGGGTAGCTTAACCATGTCATACGACCTAACTCTTCTGCGTAAGCTGTGGTGCCTGCCGGGCTTACTACAATTGCCTTAGCCAAAATATAATTAAGTATTGACGATAAGAAAAATGAGCAGGCAACAATAAAGCCTGCTTGGCGCATTTTTTTATCAAAAATAGCGGTATTATTTTGTTGTTCGAGCTCTTTGGCTAACTTTTCGGTGTCTAAGATTTCTGGGTTTATTAGCAACTTTCTTACTAGCGGGTAAGGTGTATATTGGCTTATAAGTACCACAATACCAATAATGCCAGGCACCATGGCTTCTTTAATTGCAATGTAAGATGGGTCTAACTCCAATAAGCTAATGCCGCCTGTGAGTAGTACACTAATTATGCCCAGTATCGAAAAAAAGTTTACTTTGCCAGATTGCTTAAGCTCCCACAGACCAAATAGTAGTGGAAAAGCCAGTGCTATCACCACTGCCCATACTGGGCCTAAAGTATCGGGGCTGCTAAATTTACTAAGTATAACGGCGGGTAAAACGATATTGAAAATAAGGTTACTAAAAAAATTACTCTTCTTTTTTGTGGGTTCGCTCATTGGGAATACTTGCTTAAAAACTCAATAGCAAAAGTATATCAGCTAACCTTTGGCTGCGTCACGCTATTGCAATTTTGTATTATTCGAGTTTCAGCTTAAATAGGGCTAGCACCTGCGAGCATTTGTAAGTAAAAGTAAAAGTTAATAGTTATTCATACCTACGTGCTTTTTTGGTTTTTATTATGGCGATATAGGCATGCCAACTGGCGTAACTGAGTAGTGGCATAATCACAATAAAGCCAGCAGCACCAGTGGCAAAGCCAATTGCCACTAATACAAATATACAGCCAGACCATACAATCATCGCACTAAAGTTAGTTTTTACAGCATTCATTGAGGACATAACTGCGGTCATTATATCGACACGTCTTTCCATCATCATTTGTGGCGTGAATGCAGATATAGCAAATACAGTCACTAATAAGACGCAACCAACAATTGTGCCTAAGGTTAAAAAAGCCGACAACTCTTCAAAACTTGGATTAGCATAACTTGGGTAAAGAGCATGAACAAGTGCTGCAAGGCGCATCCAAATAATCATGAGTATCATCAGTAATATTGCAAATCCCCATTCACCGGCAGGGTTTCTAAACATTGATTTTAGTGAGTGCATAAGAGTAGGTTTGTGACCTTTTTCAAGCTCCCATGCAACATCATATAAAGCTACAGCAAATGCAGGGCCTATTAAAACAAAGGCTACCGAGGCAGGAAGAATAACTAGATGCGTCCCCGTAAAAAAGGCTGAATATAGAATGGCGACGGGAATGAGGGTAAATATTAATCCATAAATAAGGCTCAATATTGGAGCTTGCGCTATATCTTTAAAAGCCAGTGCTAGCCAATGAAAAGCGGCGAAAGTATTTACTTTATTACATTCTAAACAGCGTGCAAACTGTGCTTTTTTCTCTACAGTGTTTGTTGTAGGCATTAAAGTGCTCCTTTAAAGGTACTCTTTAGGTTTAGAACAAATATCTATTGTTTACAAGTAAGCGATACGCAGCTAATAAATGGCTCGTTCAGTTTTTATGTAGCTCGTTTAAGATCTCGCAATCAATAACTTTGCCGTGGCCGCAACTGTTGGCCAAAGTTGCTAAAGATTGCTCTAACTTGGCTAACTCTTGTTGTGCTTTTCGTATGTTTTCTAACTGCTGGGCTATAATATTATCAACGTATTGGCATGATGAGCTAGGTTGGTTTTTAGCTTCTACAAGTTGCTTTATTTCATCAATAGAGATTTTTAGTTCACGGCAGCGTCGAATAAAAATAAGTGTTTTCACACTATTGTCTTGATAAACCCGATAACCATTATTCGCCCTTGTTGGCGGAGCCAGTAAACCGACGTTTTCATAATAGCGTATGGTTTTAGCTGGTACATTGGTTTGTTTTGCCAGCTCACTAATTTTCATCTTGACCTTCCAGTAACTAGAACCTTTATGATAGGTTATCGTAAATAAAGTAATTTATCAGCACTGCGGTGTTATCGCTTGAAAGCAAAGGCTAAGATTTGAAAGGTACTCATTTAGTTTATATACTAATTTTAGTTATGCATGGCTTTTTTGGCTGTGTGAGTGCGCCTTTTTATCCGCCAGATCAAGACCATCAAAGTTATTCACATATCCAGCATTTAGAGGGTCTTAGCGTAGATTCTCAAAACTCCGAATATGACCAGCAAGATCACGACATACACGTACATTTAAGTTGCCATAGTGGTTATGGTGCGTCAGTGATTATTTTTTCGTGCTTAGATGAAAAAGTCGTTGCACGAAATAATACTTTTACCAATTTAGAGCATACCCCACCGGTTCCGCCACCAAATTCTGTGTAAGTTAATTAATAGCAACTTTAAAGAGCGTTAATGCTTAACAATTTACACAGAAGAGTAGTATATGAAAATTCGATTTTTTAATGCTTGTTTGCGCAAGTACATAGCTTTTGGCTGCACATTATTTTTGGCAGCTAATGTGCATGCTGATGAGCCACTCAAGCTTTCAGAGGCATTATCTAAAGCGCTGACAGAACACCCACAATTGCAATCATATCCCTATAAGTTACGCGCACTAGAAGGTGAGCAGTTACAGGCAAGTTTAACGCCGAACCCAGAGCTGGGCGTCGAGCTTGAAAATGTACTCGGTACCGGCTCTCGAAGAGGACTTGAAGCAGGCCAGTTAACCGTTACGCTTGGGCAACTAATTGAACTTGGTGATAAACAAAACCAACGTATTGCAGTTAGTAAGCAAAAGCATCAAGAAGCAATGACCAATTATAAAATAGCCCGCTTAAATGTACTAACCGATACCGCTGATAAATTCTACCAAGTATTAAAATGGCAGCAGCTTATTGCTTGGAACGAGCAAAAAGCAGAAAAAACAAGTGACTTACTCGCCACTATTAAACAACGGGCTGCGGCAGGGGCTGTATCAAATGCAGATGTATCGCGTATTGCGTTTCAATTAGCGCAAGTAAAGTTAAGTGGTATAAGCTTTCAAGGTGAGCTTAAAAAGGCACGTTATGAGCTGAGTCAAATGTGGTTAGCACAGCCTAACTTTAGCCACGCACTTAATGCTCAACAAGCGATTAGTATTCCCAGCGAAATAAGCTGGCAGGAGGCGGTTAATCAAGCACCTAACTACTTACTGTTAGCACAGCAAGTACGCTTAAAGCAGGCTGAACTGGCATTGGCACAAGCGAATAATGTAACCGATATCAAGCTAAATGCAGGGCTTCGCTATGACGCACTAAGCGATGATAGCTCAATGGTACTAGGCTTTTCTATGCCTTTAAATTGGCAAGATCCGAACCAGGGAACCGTTGCCATGGCCGATGCTAAGCTAGCTGGCTTAACTCAGCAGCAAGCGGTATTACGTCGTGCTATACGTGCTCAAGCAGCCAGCATTCACACTCAGATGGAAGCCGACCAAGCAATCGCACTTACCTTACAAAACAATTTATTAGCGCAAGCTAAACAGATGCTCCATGACAGTGAAGTCAGTTATCAAAATGGCCAAATATCCGTGTTGCAACTGCTTGATGCTCAACATGCGTTATTTAACTCGCAGCGCCAATTGATTGAACTACGCATTAGTCAGCAGAAAAACCTTGTCGCTATGCAGCGTTTAACTGGCCGCTCATTGGTGAGCAATTTAGCAAGCAAAAGAGATTAATAATATGAATAATAAAATGACGTTTATTTTACCCCGCTTACTATTGATGATGGCTTTTTTATCAACTTCGTTTGCTTACGCAAGCTCAGAGCATGGACATGATGAGAAACATCAAGAACAAGCTACTGGGCCGCATGGCGGTATGCTGCTAGAAAAAGACGGTTTTGCTTTAGAGCTTAGTATTTACGAAGTGGGTATTGCACCTGAAATGCGCGTTTATGTTTATCAGCATGATGAACCTATGAATGTTAATAACGAAGCGTTTGAAGTGACGGACCTTCAGGTGACTCTCACGCGTTTAGGAAATAAAGTGCAAACATTGAGTTTTATTGCCGATGGCAGCTATTTAGTGAGTGAGCAAACTGTCTCTGCTCCACACTCATTCGATGTTGAAGTCAGTGCGAGTATTAATAAAACGCAATATCAGTGGCAGTTTGAGCAGCATCAAGGGCGTACAAAGCTATCAGAACGCGCAATTAAGTCAGCTAATATCAGTACTGTAAAAGCCACTAGTGGCAGTATTGAATCTAAGGAAACTCTATTTGGGGTTATTACACCAACCACCAAACGCCAATTTACTGTGATGTCGCCATACAGTGGTGTTGTTGAAAATATACTAGTTACAATTGGTGATAGGGTAACGAAAGGGCAAGCTTTATTAACGGTAAAAAATAGTAAAACGTTACAAAGCTTTACTATTAAAAGCCCCGCAGCTGGGATTATCAGCGAGCAGTTTGTGAATGCGGGAACGCTCGCATCTGAACAACCTTTACTTGAAGTGGTTGATTTATCAAAGGTATGGGTCGAGCTGTCAGCATTTCCTGAAAATATAGAAAAAATAGCCGTAGGCCAAACTGCGAAAGTATACGATTTACATAAACACTTAGAAACGAAAGGTGAAGTGTTTTACCTCGCTCCAATGATGACTGGGGGTCATATCGCACGTGCCAGAGTACTTATTGATAACAAGGAAGGGCATTGGCGGCCGGGCATGCATGTTAAATCCGATATTATTACTGGAACTAAAGATGTGGCGGTACGGATTAACAAGCAAGCCCTACAAACAATGATGAACAAGCCGGTTGTATTTACTCGTTTTGGTGGCATTTTTGAAGCGCAACCTGTGACTTTAGGCCTTAGCGATGAGAACTGGGTTGAAGTGATTTCGGGTTTGTCTGTTGGTGATGATTACGTAATTGAAAATAGTTATGTGCTTAAAGCTGATGTATTGAAAGCTGGCGCAAGTCACGCGCATTGAGGTGAAGCATGATAGATAAAATAATTTCTTTTGCGATTGAAAAACGCTGGTTGGTACTATGTTTAACGGCATTAATCGCGGCGATTGGCGTTAATAGCTTAATGCGCCTACCGATTAACGCGGTACCAGATATAACAAATATACAAGTGCAAATAAATACTAGTGCACCGGGTTATACACCACTTGAAGCTGAACAGCGGATCACTTATCCAATCGAAACCGCAATGGCTGGTTTACCAGAGCTTGACTATACTCGTTCGTTATCGCGCTATGGATTATCGCAAGTAACAGTTATTTTTAACGAAGGCACTGATATTTATTGGGCAAGGCAGCAAGTTTTTGAGCGCTTACAGCAATCAAAGGCCGAGTTACCCAGTACTATTGAACCAACGCTTGGGCCAATAGCCAGTGGTTTAGGTGAAATATATAACTATGTAATTTATGCAAAACCTAACGCCCTTAATGAACAAGACAAGCCTTATAGTGCTGAAAACTTACGGACCTTACAAGATTGGGTTGTAAAGCCACAGTTGCTTAAAGTGCCTGGTGTTACTGAAATAAATAGCATTGGTGGTTATGAACGAGAATATCAAGTGGCGCCAATACCAGGCAAGTTACTTGCGTATAAGTTAAGTATTAGCGATGTGATAACAGCGCTTGAGCTTAATAATGCTAATAAAGGCGCGGGTTATATAGAGCGAAATGGCGAGCAATATTTGGTTCGTTCGCCTGGTCAAATTGGCTCTATCGAACAAATTAAGCAGTTGGTAATAGCTAAAAGAGATGACGCGCCTGTAAGGATTAAAGATGTAGCCGAGGTTTATTTTGGCGAGCAATTACGAACGGGTGCGGCAACTTATGAAGGTGAAGAGGCGGTTATGGGGACCGCTATGATGCTGGTGGGTGAAAACAGCCGTATTGTCGCCAGACAAGTAGCTGAAAAGCTGTCGCAAATTCAGCAAAGCTTGCCTCAGGGCGTTATTTTAGAGGCCGTTTACGACCGTACTAGCTTAGTTGATAAAACCATTGAAACAGTAAAAACCAACCTTTTCGAAGGCGCGGTACTGGTGGTTGTGGTGTTATTTTTAATGCTGGGCAATGTTACTGCAGCAATAATAACGGCCATGGTGATCCCGCTTAGTATGTTGTTTGCTGTTACTGGAATGACAGCTAATAGAGTATCGGGCAACTTGATGAGTATGGGCGCGATTGATTTTGGTATTATTGTTGACGGCGCCGTTATAGTCGTTGAAAACGCGCTTAGACGATTAGGCATGGCGCAGCACAAGGCTGGGCGTTTACTTACCTTGCAAGAGCGTTTACATGAGGTTTATTTAAGTACCAAAGAAGTATTTAACCCCGCGGTATTTGGGGTGTTAATTATTATGTTGGTGTATTTACCCATTTTTGCATTAAGTGGTGTAGAAGGAAAAATGTTCCAACCAATGGCCTTTACTGTGGTAGCCGCATTACTTGGCGCGCTACTTTTCTCAATTACCTTTGTACCTGCTGCGATTGCTATTTTTGTGCGCGGAAAAGTTGTTGAGACCGAAAATCGAGTTATGCGTGGAGCGCGTAAGGTTTATCAACCGTTACTTGCTTTTTCGTTAAAACGGTCAGCGGGTATTGTTGTTTTTGCCATAATTTTATTGGCCGCAGCGGGCTTTCAAGTTACGCGAATGGGTAGCGTGTTTGTGCCTCAATTAGATGAGGGGGATATTGCAATGCATGCACTGCGTATTCCTGGTACCGGGTTAGCGCAATCCGTGGCTATGCAAAAACAGTTAGAGAATGCTATTAGTGAGCTTGATGAAGTTGAACATGTTTTTTCTAAGATTGGTACGCCTGATGTAGCTAACGATCCAATGCCTCCTAATGTTGCCGACACTTTTATAATGCTAAAGCCTCGCGAACAATGGTCTAGTCCGAATTTAAGTAAAGAAGCTTTAATAGAGAAAGTGAGATCACGAGTGGCCGATGAACCGGGTAATAATTATGAGTTCACGCAACCGATCGAAATGCGCTTTAATGAGTTAATTGCTGGCGTGCGCGCCGATGTAGCAGTGCGAATTTATGGTGATGATTTAGATACCTTAAAACAATACGGTGAAAAAGCTACTCAATTACTTAAAGGCGTAGCGGGTTCAAGTGATGTGCGTCTTGAACAGTTATCGGGACTACCTACTTTATCGGTTATTCCACAGCGTGACCATATGGCATTACTTGGGCTGAACGTTGATGATATCCATCAAGCGGTAAGTACAGCGGTGTCGGGTGTGCAAGCGGGGCTAATTTATGAAGGCGATCGGCGTTTTAAACTAATGGTAAGACTAGATAAGCAGCATTCACAAAGTCGTGAGCGCTTAGCGCAAATTCCAGTTCCCGTGCCTAACTCAGGCAATCCTGAGCTTGCTTATGTGCCGTTAGGCGAGGTGGCTGACATTCAGTTTGTTGAAGGGCCTAACCAAGTAAATCGTGAAAGTGGTAAACGCAATGTAGTGGTAACCGCTAACGTGAATGAGCGTGACTTAGCCAGCTTTATTGCCCAAACACAAACGGTTATGAATGAGCAGCTAGGGCTACCTAGTGGCTATTGGGTTGACTATGGCGGCACCTTTGAGCAGTTAGAGTCGGCGAGTCAGCGATTATCGTTGGTTGTGCCGCTTACTTTACTGCTTATTTTAGGTTTGCTATATGGTGCTTTTAACTCGATGAAGGATGCACTGATAGTCTTTAGTGGCGTGCCTTTAGCCTTGACAGGTGGCGTACTTGCTTTGGCTTTACGAGATATGCCACTGTCAATTTCGGCAGCGGTCGGTTTTATCGCTTTATCGGGTGTTGCTGTGCTTAATGGGGTGGTAATGTTGTCGTTTATCCGTCAATTAGCAGAGCAAGGCGTAGGGTTACTTGAAGCTATTCAACAAGGGGCAAGCCAACGGTTACGACCTGTTTTAATGACCGCTCTTGTTGCCAGTTTAGGGTTTATACCTATGGCACTTAATGTCGGTACTGGCGCTGAAGTGCAAAGGCCATTAGCGACGGTGGTGATAGGCGGAATAATCAGTTCAACTCTATTAACGTTGTTAGTGTTACCCGCTTTATATAAGCTAATACACCAAGGTAAAGCTGTTAAATAAGTTTTATCTTATTCTTTAAGGCTCAGCTTATGCTGAGCTTTTTTATGTTTATACTTTTTGAATCAATTTTAGTAGTTCAGCTGTGGCTGTTGCATCGGCTAGGGCGCGGTGATGATCGGTTAAATTTAAATTAAAATGGGCTGATAAATTACCTAACGAGTAAGACTTAAGCCCAGCAAATGCCTTTCGAGATTCCACCACAGTACACATTTTTGGCATTTTAAAACGGTGCCCTGCCATTTCACATTCTTTACGTATAAAGCCGTAATCAAAATTAACATTATGGGCAACAAAAATACTGCCTTTGAGTTTCTCAAGCAAGGTATCTACTATCTCTGCAAAAGTTGGAGCGTTATACACCATGGCATCAGTAATGCCGGTTAAAGATACGATAAACTTAGGGATACGTTGTTGTGGGTTGACTAGGGTTGACCAACGTTCAATAACCTCACCGTGCTGTAATTGAACAAGGCCAATTTCAGTTATTCTATTATCACCTTTTAAACTACCGGTGGTTTCAATATCGACCACACTGTAAATTTGATTGGGGTTTTTAAACCACTTAACCGCAGCAATTTGGACATTAAATCCGGTTGCTTTTAAACAATCGATAGTCGTTAATTGGTTGCGTCTTAATTTATCTCCTGGTGCTTTTACTTCTTCAAAGTGGAGTTTATGGCTGTTTAACACCATTAAATCAGGGTAGCCATCTTTGAGCTGCATAAAGTGCATAGTCATATTTTTTAGATGATTTTTTAATACCGGTAATGGGCTATTTAGTATCAACACCTCTATGGGGGCTAATAGCTCGTTGTGCCAACGAAATAAGCCATTTGGATGCGCAAAGTAGGAAGCTGCATTTTTATATACATGCTTTAATAAATCATTGGATGAATGCCAGTTTGCTAACAACTCTTCAATTTGGGCTGATTGAGTTTGATAGAAACTGTCAGTTTTTAATGCTTGTGGAAATAAATCAAACTCATTGCAAGGTGCCGTGGGAGTGTCGATATAAAGTGGCTGCCAAAATACCAAACCAAACAAGCTTTGCCATAAGGTGTTTTCGGTATTAAAGACGGTCAGTCCTTGCTGGGTGTAGAATTCATTAACACCTTGCTCAACATCGCCTCGGTAAATTTCGTCTATTTCTAGCACACACTGTGTCTCAGCTAACATGGTACTTAAGCGAGAACGGGTTTGCTTATTAAACTTACGCATTAAAAAGTCGTCAGCAAAGTAGAGTAAATCATCATTGAGCGGGTTGTCGATGATTTTTTCAAGCTGCGTCTTTGCCCACTCTTTATTACCTTGGCGGTACTGTTCGCGTATTTGAATTTCAATGGCGGCAGCACTATCTTCGCAGGCCTCTAAAATACTAAAGCTTGAAGCGGAATCCACTTTCTTAAGCTGTTGGTGAAGTTGTAAGAGCAGTTTGTTTTTTAGGTTCACAGCCAGTACACCAACGGCTTGCTGCTCAATGACCGCAGTCGCTAATTGTTGGTAATCGCCCTCACTTTCTGCATTTTTAAATGCAAGTCGATAGCGATTTAAAATGTAGTTAGCGTGTGCCTGCGCTAAGGTGTCAAATCGGGCTAGACTTTGAGTGTGATTCTCTCGCGTGGTGGTAAGGCCCAAGTCACGCATCACAAAACTATTTTTATGGTTAATATCACTATTGCTTAATCGACCAATGTATAAAAACTCAAAATATTCATAAACGTCGCTGCGGTTATTAATAATAAATTGCTTGTATAAAGGGGTTAAGTGCTCTGATTTTGAGGTGAAAAAGTCACTAGCCTGTGTGATTAGCTGCGTTTTTGAAGCACTTTTCTTAATAGCAGGTTGAATATCAAATGGGGCAAGTAGCCCAAATAGCACGGGTTTAGTTAAGTGTGCGAGCAGCAGATTATATTGATTATCATTAGGATGAGCGACTAATTGAGCGGCTTTTAATTCTTCAAGTGCCTGTTGAGGTTGTGTTATTTCATCATAACTGAGCGTGTTTATTGCAATAAGCAAGGGTTTGCGTGAGTAAATACGCGCCAGCATACACTGACCTTGCTCAGTCAATTGGTTTACTTTATTAATAAAGTCACGATGTTTTGACTCTAGTAAGTGTGTGCATTGCGTTTCAATAAAGGTTATTAGCTCTTTGAAGTGGGCTAAGTAATATTTTGCAGGTAACTCTTTTTTCATAACACACACCGTAACTGTATAAAAAAACAGTATCTAGTATTTGTGTTAACTAATCAAGCACGGGTTAATCGCTGAATTGCTTTAGAATGTCAGCCATAATGCGATTGTTATATTGATGGACAATGCGTTGACTTTTAAAAAGCTGGGGTAACTCAATTAGCAAAACGATGATAATTAAAAGTATGCCAAAACTATAAATAGTCAGCAGGCCAATAAGCATTAGTGTTAAATTCACTGCACCTCGTTGAAATTTACCTAAATAGAAGTGATGCAAACCTGCGACAAAAAACCAATTCAGTACCGCGTAGGTATCAGGGTCTTTAATGTGACGCTTTTGTAGTTGGTAAAACTGCTTACGTTGCTCATTAGGTAATGCATTCACTTTAGCGCGCAGTTGTTCTTCTTGTGCGTTTAGTTCTTCTGATGTCATGAGGTTAATAAGCCTTAAGGTAGCGGATCTGATTTAACGTTTACGCAGTCAGGGTCATTGCAACGCCGTATTCTTTTAAGGCCAATATAAAGACCTTTAACCAGCCCATACTTAGTAATTGCTTGATGAGTAAACTCTGAGCAGGATGGGTTGAAATTACAACTAATATTAAAATGCGCTTTAGAGCCGCCATTGTATTGATAGCGGCGAATTGCATTGAGTACAAGTGCTTTAAGCACGGTTTCTGCCTAACGTTAAGATCACAGCTTCACGTGACCAAAAAAGCCAAAACCGTTTACTTTCGATAACCTGAAACACTAACTGCCAGCCGTTTTGCGCCTCATCATTGAGTGTTGCTTCTAGGCGTTTAAGAGGTAACCCACTAGAGCCAAGTAGTAATGTGCCACAGCCCCCTTCAACAACGTGCATTACTTTATATTCATTAAAATTAGACATGTGTTTTCCTTATTAGTTGGTATTTTATTTAGGGTTTTAATACTTAATTCATCTACGGCTAATTTAAAAGTTAAAGCTTAATATAGCATATTTTCATGATTTTTAACGATGTAGGTGCAACTCTGAAGTGCATAACTGCCAAGCAGCTATCGCAGCCATATTTTTAGCTGTCAATTTGGCGAGCGCTTTATATTCGAGATTTTTCTCGGCCTATCATTGAGCTCTACTATTACATTTCCATCTGCTAATGACGATACATTTTGAAGTCTATCGATTTTTGCCAATATTACCGTTAAAATCCATTTTTATTTTACCTCGTTGCCATTAGCAATAAAGAGCTGAATTTTTTAGAGCTTCTTCAGTGGGAAGGTGCACTCGTTATTGGCTATTCTTTGCTTGTGCTGTTTATTTTCTAAAAGCCCTTCACACTGCGCTGGAATTTTTAAATTACCTATTGGTATTTAAGAGTTGCGCTTTAGTAATCGTTCACTCACTAGTAAGGCTATAGCGATAGTGCTAGCTAATAACATGCAGAAGATAAAAATAGTCGTTATTCCATTACTAAAGAACTCCAAAAACGATGTTAAAAACTGCCCAGAGAAAACCGCCATCGTAAAGTAAGAAAGATTGCGGCCTCTAACCGAAGAGGGGCTTTTCTGTACTGTTAAGTGGTTGAGTAGCGGAATACTAAAACCAAAGCCAATACCACTAAAAATAGCGCCTAATATTAAAATTATTAACTCATCTGCAGAGCTAAAGCATAAATAAGCGAGGGTATAAGCGCTAAAAGCAATAGCAAGTAACTTAATTTCGCCGATGCGTTGTTCAAATTTAGGTATAAAGTGCGCAGTAATTACTGCAATCAACGATATAAATGCTAATAGATAACCGATCACTTGCTCAGTAAAGCCTTGAGCCGTCATGCTCTTTGGCAGCAAAATAAATGCAGAGAAAAAAGTAACCATTGCCAATAAAGTGACTATGTAGACGCCTATTAAAGGTAAACCTTTGTTTGAGAGTTGCTCTGATGCACCTGAATCAATTGGCTCTGCTAGTTTTGGCGACTGTTTTGGCACCCACAATAACAACATAACTAAAAATACCCACGCAATTAAATACAGGCTCAGAGGAAGTCCCCAATGGATAGCCGCAAACTGTCCACCAAGAAACAGAAAGATCACACCACCAAGCTCTATTGCCATTCCTTGTTTGGCGATCATAGCTAAACGGGCTTTTGCTACATACCACTGTGAAATAAGCACAGTACCGCTGGCCATAACAATCGCGGTGACTGCGCCAAGGAGTATGCGGTTTATAAATACCAAAGTGGGACCATGAAGCCAAAATACTGCAGCGCCAACAGCACCATATAAAATTAAACCAATCACTAAGGACGGGTAAGCGCCATATCGATCTATTAATTTACCTGCAAATGGCGCAAATAAAATAGCGCCAAGTGATGGTAGAGTAATTAGCCAAGCGGCATGCTCAGTTACGCCTAATGCGTTAGCAATACTTAATAAACCTGGAGCTACTAGGGAGCCCACCATAATTGTTAAGCTGGCGATGCACAGTAAAGTATAACTGCCAAGTTGAGATAGTTTACTCATGATAGTTCCTGCTTTTAGGGGCAAATTTATTGAATAGTAAAGCAATCAATATGAAAGCAAGGCTTACACTGGCCACTCCTGGCCAAGCAAAATATTGATAGGCTTTTACACCTGTAATCGAGCCTAGTGCACCACCTAGGTAGTAACCCAACATATACACACCGTTTATACGGCTTTGTGCTTGAGGATCAATTGAAAATACCCTGACTTGATTTGCAACTTGAGCACTAAATACACCAAAGTCGATCAAAATAATACCAACGATTAAGGCCACTAAACTGCTTACGTAAAGTCCTGTAATAATAAAACCGATAGCAATAAGCGCCAAAGCAATTTTTACCATTGCTTTGGAACCTATTTTATTAACCCATTTACCAGATGATTTTGCGCCAATTACGCCCGCCAATGCGATAACACCAAATAAACCAGCTTGTTGGGCATTGTAATTAAACGGCGCATGACTAACATGAATAGCAAGGGTTGCCCAAAGAGCATTGAAAGCCGCAAACCAGCTAGCCCCAGCTAAGGTAAAAATTTGCAGCGGCTTGTGCTTTTTATATAGTACAAACGTACTTTTGAGTAACTGTTTATAATTTAAACTAGTATGTGCCGTGTTATGAGGGAGTAATTTGTATAGCAGTAGGCCAAATACAGCCGCAAGCAAGGCTGACATTGCAAATACAGCGCGCCAACCAAAATACTCGGCCACTGAGCCACTGAGCGTTCTTGATAGTAATATACCTACCGTTAACCCCATCATTAATGTGCCCAACGTTGCGCCTTTTTCTTCAGGCTTAACCATCGATGCCGCAAATGGAATAAGCTGCTGAGTAATATTAGCGCTTAAACCAATTAGGAATACACTGACTAATAATACAACTAAATTAGGAGCTGCAAAGGCAAGAGTAGATGACAAAACAAGCAAAATAGAGAGAATACCAATAACTCGTTTTCTAGGGAGTGAATCACCAAGTGGTGATATAAATAATAGCGCTGCGGCATAACCAAATTGTGTTAGCGCAACAACACTTCCGGTTTTTGCATCCGTTAAATTAAATTCACGAGCTATCAGTGGCAATATTGGCTGGCTGTAGTATAAATTTGCAGCTGTAGCGGCAATTGCTGCGGTCATTAAAAATAATAACATTTTACTTATAGAAG
>NZ_JBQSVO010000095.1:0-14797 GCF_052376275.1 Pseudoalteromonas sp. AOP7-A1-14
GAATGGTAATGGGTAGCAGATTTAATATAGCGTCTTTAACAAAACGAAAACTAAAATGCAGTACAAAATAAACCAGCGCCCATGGCGACACACGTTGCCAATGTAGTTTATCCATTATTCGTTTCATCACTCAAAGTCGATGCTGCTTTCACTAATTGACTATGACCACGTTGCTGTTGGCTTTGCTTCTGGTCACCTTCATTGTATTGCTGCACATATTGGCGAATATCTTTACAGTCATCATGGCTTAAACCACTAATATTCAGATCGGCGCTGACACCACCAGCACTATATAAACGTAAACTTGCCAAACCGAGTTTACGTTCAATGGGTCCGCGATGAATTTCAGTATGCTGCACTCTTGAAAACGGTAAAATAGTAACCTGCTGCCAAATCATCCCTTTGCGATAAGCAATATCATGTTCACGCATCGCTACACCTTTTAAGCGCACACTCAGCACATTATAAAGCAGTGAAATAACCAACAATATGGGTAAACCAATCAATAGGAATAGTTGCGCTTTATCGGCAAAATCTTCATTAAAAAAGCATATCGCCGCAAATACCGCCATCAGCGGTACATAAAATATCAACCAATTGAGCTGAGCATGCAACAAAGCTTTGTCTGCAAGCGGTTTAAATGCAATATACTGGTGTTTAGGTAATGACTGTAACTGATTATTTTCGAACACGCTTTATCCTTGTAAAGCCAACGCGATAACGCTTGCTTAGGTTTCCTTTAAAGTTTAAATCCAGGAAATAGTGGTCGCTAAAGTATGACTTTCATTAGGAGCAATTTGTACCACATCATCCATTACGTTTGCTGCTTCTAGGCATAGCATGGTTTGATATTCGTCATCAGCAAAATTTGATAAACGCTTTGATTTATCGATCCACGGGTTCCAAAGCACACAAGAGGTTGAGTTTTCACGACCAACTTCAATTATACCATCAGGTGTTATAATGCGCTGCGTATCTGGTGCTTGGGTATACACCATATCTGTTTCACGAGCAAAACCGACAAGTTCATGTTGCTCAAACGGACCTTCTCCAAACTCAATGTATTGCGCTCCTTGCAAACCGTCTATGTGTGTTTCTTTAATCGCTGGAGTTGGAAAGTAGGTATGTAGTGCTTGGGTAAAGCTAATGACTTGATTACTTAAATTGGTGGTAGTTAAACGTACTTCTAATTTGTTAGTTAAAACAAATTCAACTTTTAATGTAGACTTATGTGACCAGTACGTATCATCTACTTCTGCCATAGGTAAGGTTAAACTCACGCGTATTTCGTTACCTTGCTCTGTTACTTCATCTGCGCGCCACAGGCTTATACGTGCTACACCATGAGTTGGCCAATCAGAGTTTTTTGGATTGGCTCCAAACCAAGGCCAACAAATAGGAATTCCACCGCGTACACTCTTACCTTCTTGGAAGTCTTCCTTGCTGGAAACCCAAATTAATGGCTTTCTATCTTTAGGTGTAAACTCGGTGAGCTGAGCTCCTTGCAGGAAAATTTTAGCGCTACACAACTCACTGGCAACATTAATATATTCTAAGCCTGAGTCAGCTTGCTCAATACTTACAGATGGAGATAATTTCATAATACGTCCCATAATAATGAAAAGTCTAAGAGCACTAAGCCCTATCGCAAAATTAACCTTGAAAGGTCAATATGCCCTCAGCAGTGAGTACACCTTACCCAATACTCAGTCAGTTAGTAAATATTATTTCGTTACTTTTTATGCTGAGCCCTACAACCCCCCCCTTATTCTATCAAAGTGAATGTTAAAAAATTTAATTAAAAACTTGTTGATATCTGTGAAATACTTTCTACTCTAAATAATTTTATTGCAGTAAACAGTGCCCATTATATTCTTTATAAACACAAGTTATTTGAACTCTATTTATTTGATCTGTAACATTTGCTTATTGTACTAGTCGCAAGACTATTAAACGCCCTACCAGTGAGATTAAAAATGCAAAAATACGACGAGTTGTTAGTGGCTTTACGCCGTGTTATCCGTGCCATAGATCTTCATTCTAAACAGCTAAATAAAACCTCAGGATTAACCGGCCCACAGTTACTTATTATGCATGAAGTAGCTCAAAATGACGGTATAACCGCCAGTCGAGTAGCCCTAAATGTTAATTTAAGCCCTGCGACTGTCACTAATATTCTTGATAGACTTGAAAATCGTAATTTAGTTAACCGCGTTCGCAGCCAGTTAGATAAACGCCGTGTTAGTTTATATTTAACCGAAAGCGGTAAAGAACTACTAGCTAAAGCACCGCAACCACTGCAAGAGCACTTTATTAATAAATTTACAGCGCTCGATGAATGGGAGCAAAGCCAACTACTTTCTTCAATGCAACGTATTGCTGCAATGATGGATGCCGATAAAATTGATGCTTCGCCATTCCTTGCCGTAGGGACCCTTATAAAGCAAAGCGACCCAAAAGTATCAGATAGCTAAATAAACTCACATTAATGATTGAAATTTAATGGTTTACCTCCCTAATTTAATATCGCGACTTGGGTTAAAAGGTAATTTAATCTATCCTTGTAAGTACCTATATTCACTTTAGCGATGATTCATGCTTAAACCTTCAAAGTTAGCCTTCTCAGTCATGCTGGGCGTAACTTCTAGTTTTTCTTACGCGTCAGATATTGATGACATGAAAACCCAGTTAAATCAACTACAACAGCAAATGCAGCAACTCCAACAAAAGCTGGATGCCGCAGAGCAAAAAACTACTCAACAACAGCAAACTATTGATCAGCAAATAGCAAAGCAACAAAAAGTTGAAGAGCAAAAAACAGCGGTTGCTGTTGAGCCAGAAAAAAAACCTCAAGGCATTAAGATTGGTGGCGCGATACGAACCAATTATAGCCACACTTCATATGAAGAAGGTAGTCAAGATCGCGGTGGCGATTTTGATTTTGATATTTTCCGTTTAAACTTCTCAGGCGATGTCGGCGATGTTTCGCTCAATGCTGAAATTCGCTTTTTTGAATATATGACTGCCGTTAAATATGCTTATGCAGCTTACGACTTTGCTGATGATTGGCAGGTACAAGCGGGTATTACTAAAGTGCCGTTTGGTAACTGGCCATATAATTCACACAACTACTTTTTTAGCACTGGCTATTATATCGGCCTTGAAGACGACCATGATATGGGCGTGCTATTCAAACGTAAAATTGCCGACAATTGGCAGCTTGATTTAGGCTTTTTCAAAAATGATGAGCAAGGCGGCGTTGACGGCTATGTAGACAACCGCAGCGATCGTTACTCGTATGATGTAATTGGCTTTAGAAGCGCCGATGAAGGAATTTATGCCGACCCAAGCGAGCAAGGCGGTAACCCAATAGGTGAATACAATACCTTTTCAGGTCGCTATGGCTACCATTTTGAGCATGATGGCGGCAAAACCGAAGTGGGCTTCTCGGCGCTTGCCGGTGGCTTACATGATGGCGTAGACCGTGCAGGTGATTACAATGCCTGGGCTATGCACCTAAATAGCACGATTGGCGCATGGAACTTACAACTGCAACACAGTGAGTACGATTACAATATCGACAACACCAACCGCATGGCCGTTGGTGCTTATTCATTTTTCGATAGCATCGCCTCACAAGCAACCATGACCAACGCTAACGTTGCTTATAGCGTGCCAGTAGAATGGGGCCCAGTAACAAATCTGCAATTTTATAACGACTACGGCATTATTTATGATAAATCGGATAACACCGATAATACATGGATGAACGTAACGGGTGTTTCTATTACGGCTGGCGGATTACTCACTTATGTGGACTATGTACTTGCTAAAAACCAACCCTTTGTGGGCGGTTCTGTTGCTGGTAATAGTGACGAAACCGAACGTCGCTTTAATATTAACGTAGGTTATTATTTCTAGCAGCTGCGACTCACTTATTTAGATAAGGAAAGGGGCTCTGCCTCTTTCCTTATCTAACAAGTCCTATCTACTATCATTAAACCTTCCCCAGCCTAAGGCGAGTTTATTTTTTGAGATTACTTTTACAACAGTAATTTCACACAGATTGTAAATTTAATTTTATAAATTAAACCAAAACCTTAAACTCAACTTTATTAAAAATATAAAGTCGAACACTTCTCTAGTTACAGCTAATTTGGTGCACGCTATTTAACTGAACCCAAAACTGAACGTGGTAGTGCGAAGCGTCATCTAGTACAATTAATAGTATCTTGTATTGAACTTCGTGATGAGTAAATAAGCACTGCTCTACGGTACACGTCAAGCCTTTACCCGTTTTCAACTTTACCAGGCCTAAGTCTATCCATGAGTTATAAAACTATTTTTGCCACTTATAAAAATATAGTTTATCAAGCTATTGGCTTAGTGCTTGTAGCCCTAGGTATTATTGGCATTTTTTTACCTATTATGCCCACCACCATATTTTTTATTTTAGCACTGGGCTGCTTTACACGCTCATCACCAAAGCTTGCGGCCTGGCTACTTAACCACCCTCGTTATGGCGCATCCCTGTACTATTGGCATGAATATAAAGTAGTACCTCTAAAAGCTAAATGTTTTGCAGGTCTTGGCATGCTCACTGGCTTTATACTTTTAGCCCTAACAAGCCCTCCCGGGTGGGTTTTATATATTGTTGGAGTGATTGAAGTTAGTGTGATGATTTATTTAATATCGCGGCCAACTACGGTAAATCAAGCTCGTAAGGGTATGAATAACCATCGCCAAACTAAAGTACTCGCCCTATTTATGGCCATACTTATTCATAGCATTGTATTAGCTATTGTATTGTATAAGCCAAACTAAACCGGAACATAAACTCAGTTGCAACTACTTATTCAATTAGCTTGGTTACCAAATCCCACGATTAAAAGCTCCCTACCCACTAACACTATTTTTCCACCTACTACCAATCCCAAATAAAGGAACGTGAATTTAGTTGCTATAGCTAATACAAATGATTACCATAAACAAAAAATATAACCCTATTTGTTTATGCCATTATTTAATAAACGTGCTTTTTATAGCCTTAGTCGCGCACTGCATATCTACCTATCAACCGCTTTACTGTTTCTACTTATTTTATTTTGTGTAAGTGGCATAGTACTAAACCATGTTGACTGGCTTAAAGGTGATAAAGATAACGGCCAACTAAGCCAACCATTACCTGCAAATTTAGTTAATAAAGCGCAGCTTACCCCTGATAATTTAGCCAATGTATTTACTGATATTGAAGTATACCTAGCCAATCAGTACGGCTTAAATCACCCAAAAAGTATTGATTGGGAAAAACAAGACGCACTCGTGATGCTCGACTATCCACTACCAGCAGGGTTTGCATTTGCTGAAGTTGATTTTATAAGTGGCGAGCTCAATCTTGAATACCAAACAGGGGGTGTATTGAGTTTAATCAGCGACTTGCATAAAGGCCGCCACACTGGCGAAGCATGGAGTTGGGTAATTGATATATCGGCCGCGTTAATGATTTTATTTGCCATCACCGGCATGATCATTTTATTTCAAAACAGAAAAAAACGCTTAGTAGGAATATGGCTAACTGTGCTTGGGGTCGCAACGCCTGCAGTCATTTATTTATGCTGGGTTCCGCAACTAAAAGGAGTGTCTTAATGTTAAAACTAAACACCTTATTTGCCGCTGTTGTATTATTTACAGCGGCCTTATTTCAATCAAATGCTGAAGCAGCTGAACTTGAAGTTGAACTCACCTTACCTGAGCTTGATGTTCAGCCTTACCACCGCCCATACGTGGCTGTTTGGCTTGAAACCCCCAAGCGCAAGCATGTAACGACAATTGCATTATGGGTAGAAGAAGCTGAATGGTTTAAAGACTTACGCCAATGGTGGCGTAAAGCGGGTAAAACCGATATTAACTTTGACGGCATAAGTGGCGCCACTAAGCGCGCTGGTACTTATACAATTGATTGGAATGGCAAAGATTTAGAGGACAACGCCGTAGCACCGGGTAAATACCTTTTAAATATTGAAGTAGTTCGTGAAGAAGGCGGCCGTGACTACACTCGCGTTGAGCTTGATTTAACTAAGTCAGGCAAGCTAACAATTGATGGTAAAAAAGAATTTTCGACAAGTTTCGTCACAGTAAGCACTAAGTAGCTGCTACTTAATCATTTGAATTTAAGGAAATACAATGAAAATTAATTTATTAAAAACTGCATTAATCGGCGCACTTAGTTTATCAGCGCTTGTGTCTACATCTGCAAGTGCACATGCTCGCTGGTTGTTACCTTCGCACACGTCATTATCTGGCGACAAAGCCCATTACGTAATGATTGACGCAAGTATTTCAAACCAAATATTTGCACCAGACAAAGCCTTTAAACCAAAGGAAAAAGGCGCAGAGTACGACGATACGTTATTAATGGCGCTTGCACCAAATGGCGAGCCTGTAAGCGACACCATTCGTGCATATTACTTAAAACGTAAAAGCTCAGCTGCAGTAAGCCTTAATAAAGAAGGCACTTACCACATTGCTATGACCCAAACACCGCGTTACATGACCTTTTATAAAAATACTCAAGGCAAACGTAAACGTGTATTTGGTAAAAAATCAGAAGCGAAACTACCAAGCGATGCAACTCAAATTAAAACAACAAAGATGATTTCAACTGTCGATACCTTTGTTAGCCGTAATGGCACATCAAAACCAGCGATGCTAGGTAAAGGGTTGGAGTTAAGCGGTCCAACACATCCAAATGACTTATTTGCAGGCGAAGCCGCTAAATTTCAGCTTTTACAAGATGGTAAACCAGCAGAGGCAGGCATCGAAGTAAGTATTTTAAAAGGCGATACGCGCTACCGAAACGTACGTGGCGAAGTAAAAGTAACTACAGACAAAAACGGCTTTTTCACCGCAACGTGGAAAAAACCGGGGTTGTACTTAATCGAAACATCATCAGATTTTGATAGTGACGAAGAAGGCGTCGATGCAGGTCGTTATGCTTTATTTACAACACTTGAAGTAGCGCCTGAATAATTTTTTGCGCAATTTATAAAATAAACAAAGGCCAAGCACTCGCTTGGCCTTTTTACTTATTAATAACTTTTCATTATAATTACCTTGAATTCGTAACTATTCGACACAAAAATGTAACTGCAGCGATCTAAACGTCTTTAACACACGTAAAGCTTGGCCTCCTGTGTTAACAACTTAGCATATCTTAGACAGTTTTTATCTTTGCATACAGGTAGCGCCTTTTATATTATGCGCTCCTTTTTAAAATCAATAGTCAGCAGCCCTCAAGGGAATCAACATCATGTTAAAGCCATTATCAGCCAAAAAAGTAGCACTGAGCTTAGCCGTTTCTTCTGTGCTTAGTGCACCCTATTCTTCTGTATTCGCTGTAGAGCAAGATGTTCAAGCCGAAAAAAACATTGAAGTGATTTCAGTAACAGGTACTCGCCGTAGCTTACGCAGTATTGCCGAAAGCTCAGTACCTGTAGATATTATTACCAGCGGTGATATGCAAAGCACCGGTCAGCTAGAAATAAGCCAAGTACTTGCAAACCAAGTACCTAGTTTTAACTACCCAAGTGCAACACTTGCAGATGGCACCGACCACGCAAAACCTGCTGTTTTACGTGGTTTAGCACCCGATCACACCTTAGTGCTTATCAATGGTAAGCGCCGCCACTCAGGCGCCTTATTAAACTTAGGTGGCACAGTTGGTCGTGGCTCTACGGCGGTTGATTTAAACATGATCCCAACATCAGCCATTAAACGTGTAGAAGTATTACGTGATGGCGCAGCAGCGCAATATGGTTCTGATGCAATTGCCGGTGTAATTAACATTGTACTTAAAGATGCCACCGAAGGCGGCAGCGTAAGCGTAACCTACGGCGAATACGACACCCAAATGGCAGGTGTACCTAACCTAGAAAGCACTTACGCCGACGCAAATGGTAACCTTGCATTTAATACTGGCGCCGACCGCGAAGTAAACGACGGTGCAACACGCACAATTAGCGCAAACTCAGGATTTGAGCTTTTAGATAACGGCTTTGTAAACGTCTCTATTGAGTATCGCGATAACGACTCAACACAACGTTCAGGTTTTGACCCGCGCGAGCAATACGACCGCCTAGAAGATGGCAGCTTAGACCCGCGCGAATTTACCTTCGACCGTTATAACCACCGCTTTGGTAAAGCCGACCTTGAAGACTACGCCCTGTTTTATAACATGGGTTACGACTTTGATAACGGCTATAACCTTTACTCGTTTGGTAGCTACTCAAAACGCGAAGGTAACTCAGGTGGTTTTTACCGCCGTGCAAAAGACAGCCGCAACGTATTAGAAGTGTACCCTGATGGCTTTTTACCGCAAATTGAAACCAACGTCCAAGATTACTCATTAGCACTTGGCCTAAAAGGCGAAACTGGCGACTGGACATGGGATGTAAGTACCAACTATGGCCGTAACGACTTTGGCTTTGGTGTTGTAAACAGTATTAATACATCACTAGGTGCAAACAGCCCAACCGAGTTTGACAACGGCGCACTGGTTTACGATCAGCTTTTAGTTAACGCCACAGCCAATACTACGTTAGATTTAGGCTTACCAGATGACGTATTTTTTACTGCAGGTACAGAGTATCGCCACGAAAGCTACAAAATTGAACAAGGCGAAGAAGCTTCTTACATTACAGCGCTTGATAGCAACGGCAACCCAATTGCAGCCGGTGGCGCGCAAGTACTTGCAGGTTTTAGCCCAGAAAGCGTAACCGACGAAAGCCGCCATAATGTAGCGGTATTTGTAGAGTTTGATACTTACCTAACAGAAGATTGGAACGTAGTTTTAGCCGGTCGTTACGAAGACTACACCGACTTTGGTGATACGTTTACCTCTAAACTTGCTTCGCGTTACAGCATAAACGAAAACCTATCTCTACGCGGTGCAATTAGCACAGGTTTCCGTGCACCATCGCTTGCACAAAGCTCATACCAGCAAATTTCTACCGTGCTTGAAAACAACGAACCGTTTGAAGTAGGTTTATTTCCAACTGACTCAGCCGCTGCACAAGCACTAGGCGCAGAGCCACTTGATGCAGAGGAATCGGTAAACCTAACAGCGGGCTTTATTTACACCCAAGGCAGCTTTAGCTTAACTGTTGATGCGTACCGCATTGATATTGATGACCGTATTGTATTGTCTGAAAATCTAGAAGGCGATGCCGTAGTAGAAATACTACAAAATGCCGGCGAGCTAAACACAGAAAGCGTACGTTACTTTACCAACGCGATTGACTCACGTACACAAGGTGTAGATATCGTTGCCACTTACAACTTAGAGTTAGACAGCTTAGGTGATTTACGTTTAAACGTAGCCGCTAACTTTAACGACACCGAAGTAACGCACGTAAACGACAACCCAGCACAGCTTAACTCTCTAGGCGAAGACTACGTAGTATTTTCACGCCGTGAAGTCGGCCGTTTTGAAGAAGGCACACCAGATAGCAAATGGAACCTATCAGCAGTGTGGAACTTTAACGAATGGCAAACAACCCTTCGCGCAACACGCTACGGTGAAGTGGCTGATATTTCAACCACCGCAGCTGGCGACGAATACCTAGATCCTAAATGGATCACCGACCTCGAAGTGGCCTACCGTCCAGACACCACATGGAAATTTGCTTTAGGTGCAAACAACCTGTTCGATCAGTACCCGCAAGCAACGGTAGATAATATTGGCTACTCTGATTTTGGCCAAATATTCCCATACAGCCCGTATGCACCTTACGGACTAGACGGGCGTTTCTTGTACGGTAACATTACTTACAGCTTTTAACACTCAGGTTAATTAACGTAAGCAATTAAAAAAGGATGCCATGTGCATCCTTTTTAATTATTTTTTAGTGTATTTAACTACTTATTAGTAAACCTACGTTTTTAACAAACACACAACCTAAACAAAAACAACAGCTTATAACTGGTCTCTTTTTTGCTCTATTGTGCTCAGACTAAATTCAAACAATAAAGATAAAAGGATTAAACATGAGTTCATCAATAGTACCTCGCATTACAAAACCACTGTCACTTATTGGCGGTATTTTATTATTAAGCGGCTGTGTATTTCACATATCGCCAAGTGTGGCTAGCGTAAAACAAACACAACAACTTACATTACCAAATAATAATCTTGAGTATTTAAATGTGTTAAGCGGCGCTGGTAGCCTTGAAATAAAAGGCTCGCAAACAGCCACCAGCATTAGTGTTAACGCCACTATTTACACAGCCGACATTGAAGACGAATACGAACTAACGCTCGAGCAAGACGGTAAACAGGCAAAGCTTGTTGCCCAAAATAAAAGCCGTAATGGCATTAGCTTTTACAGTGGCCAATCTCCACATATTGATTTAGTTGTTACTGTGCCAAATAATCTAAATTTAGATATTGATGATGGCTCTGGCGATATTGTAATAAGTGCTATGCAAAGCAATATGAATGTAAAAGACGGCTCGGGTGATTTAACTATAAGCGGCGCTAAAAGCCTAACTGTTGACGATGGCTCAGGTGAAATAAACCTTGAAAACATCGTGGGTAATTTAGAATTAACCGACGGCTCTGGCAGTATTCATATAAACAACGTAAGCGGCAATGCAACTATTGAAGATGGTTCGGGCGAAATGCACGTGAGCAACGTAAGCGGCTCGCTAGACGTTGAAGATGGCTCGGGTGATATAGTAATAAGCCATATAAACGGAGCTGTTAATGTTGATGACAGCTCTGGCGACATGCTTATTGAGCATATTGGCTCAAACGTAACAATTGAAGACAGCTCGGGAGATATTCGCGTTAATCATGCAAAGGGGCTGGCTATTACTGAGTCGGGCTCGGGTGATGTAAGTATCGATAACATTAGCGGTTCAGTAAAAGTAGCTGACAAGTATGAGCTAAAAATAACGTATTTTAAGCCACATGAATTATTGTAATTTATAAAAACCTAAGTCATTCTATTTATGCTCAAATACCTTGAGCATAAATAGACCTAGGATAAATGCGTGTTAGAAATTGCTTTAATTTACTTAGCAGCAGCCATCGTCGCTGTTCCTATTGCAAAACGAATCGGACTTGGCTCAGTGTTAGGTTATTTAATTGCCGGAATACTCATTGGCCCTTATACGCTGGGTATTGTGGGCGATCAAACTGATGTAATGCACTTCGCCGAATTTGGCGTAGTAATGATGCTGTTTTTAGTCGGCCTTGAACTACAACCTTCGCGTTTATGGACATTACGCCACTCTATTTTAGGGCTTGGCGGCTTGCAGGTGGTACTGACCGCCGCAGCTATTTTTGCATTTTGTTATTGGGTTTTTGCCATGCATTGGCAAACCGCACTCGCTATTGGTTTAATGCTGGCGCTCTCCTCTACCGCTATTGTACTGCAAAGCCTTGAAGAAAAAGGCTGGCTAAAGCAAGAAGCCGGACAAAACGCGTTTTCAGTATTATTGTTTCAAGACATCGCAATTATTCCTATTTTAGCCCTACTGCCACTGCTCGCATTTGCCCCGCAAACCAGCTCAAAAGAAATCAGCGATTCAATTATTGCAAGCTGGTCTGTATGGCAACAAGTATGTATATCGGTTGCGGTTATTGCCGCTATTATTGCCAGCGGAAAATATGTATCGGCGCCGTTATTTAGATACATCGCCCAAACGCACATGCGCGAAATATTTACTATTTTTGCACTGTTTTTAGTGGTCGCTATTGCGCTAGTTATGCAAAGTATTGGGTTATCACCTGCACTGGGTACTTTTTTAGCCGGCGTTGTACTTGCCGAAAGCGAGTTTAGACACGAATTAGAAGCCGACATAGAACCCTTTAAAGGCTTACTATTAGGATTGTTTTTTATAACTGTTGGCGCATCAATTAACTTTGAACTGCTATTTAACGAATTTATTACCGTTATAGGCTTAGTGGTTTTACTCATTGTAGTTAAAGCCTGCATTTTATTTACCCTTGCTGTTACCTTTAAAATTAACCGAAGACAGCAGTTACTATTTGCCCTAGCGCTGGCCCAAGGCGGTGAGTTTGCCTTTGTACTGTTAAGCGTAACCACTACGCTCAGTATTTTAACGCCCGAGCAAACCAGCCTTGTTACCTTAGTTGTGGCGGTATCAATGTTAATAGCGCCGTTACTACTTATGGTTTATGAACAAATACAAAAACGCAGCAGCAGTGCTATGCCTGAGTTTGATAATCCAGAAAAAATTAGCACCGCTAAGCACGTAATTATTGCGGGCTACGGCCGTTTTGGTCAAATTATAGGCCGTTTACTGCACGCGCAAGGGTACGAAATTACCGTACTTGATCACAGCCCTAGTCAAATAGAGTTACTACGCCGTTTTGGCAAAAACGTATTTTATGGCGATGCCGCACGCCAAGAACTCCTTGAAGCCGCAGGCGCAGACACCGCGCAAATGCTGGTAATTGCAATTGATAATCCCGATAAAACCATTGAGATAATTAAACTTGCACATAAAAACTATCCGCAGCTTAAAATTGTTGCTCGCGCAATCGATCGCCGCCATGCGTATCAATTACTTAATTTAAAAGTAGATGCGTTTAACCGCGAAACAGTCGACTCAGCTATTAACCTTGCCGTAGAAACACTCGAGTTACTAGGCAACACTAAGCAAGATGCAGAGCGAGCAGGTAAGCTGTTTAGAGACCACGACCGTGCTGCAGTACTGCAGCTTGCTGCATTATGGGGAGACGATGCCAGCTACGGCGTAGCGGTTCGCCAACGCATGGAAGATTTAAAACAAGTTCTACAACAAGATAAACAAGCTCAGAGCGACTTAAATACCTGCGATAGCAGTGATTGCGAGGAGCGCAGTAAAAATACTTAGCGTTAAATTATTACTGTAACTTAGCTGCATTGTCGTATTAAGAGTATTTGTTAAACATAAAGCCAGCACTTCTAGTTTCTAACCCAGTGCTGCGCTAAACTATCGACAACTAAGTTATTGGGTATTTATCTTGACTGAAAATGCGACTCTTCGTCAGCCTTATTCTGTATTAGTGGTTATTTATAAAAAGAGTAAAGATTTTTTACTGATCCAACGTGCTGATGACGCAAATTTTTGGCAATCGGTTACTGGTGGAATTGACGAAGGTGAGAAGCCACTAGAAACAGCATACCGGGAGCTTTTAGAAGAAACAGGTATTGATGCCCGCGCATTAGGCATAACCATACGCGAGCATCATAAAACCAATCAATATGCTATTCGTGAACATCCAGTATTTAGCATAATGACTTGTTTTACTTTACTGAAATAAACACTTACCATGATAAAATGATTAAAAAACAACCAAGGATGGAAATGAAGATCTTATACGTTTTTTTATTGCTGATAACATCACAATTAGTTCACGGCCAAACTACCAGTATTTCTGATCAGCGACCTCTCGCTGACATACAAGTACAGTTCTTAGATCAGCAAGGTCGTTGGCATCGACTGCAAAAAATACCTAATCGCCAATCCGCTCGAGAGTTACTAAGTGTAGAAGAGAAAGATTGTGTGATTAGTCGTTTTAATATATCGACCAATGGGCAAGTTAAAGATATTGAGATTAATAGCATCGAGCCAACACGCTCTAGCAAACAGCTATATAAAGTAACTCGCTAGTTAATACTCGCTTGGCGCTGGCCTAAGCAAGAACAAACCTGCGATTAAACATTTATGCTTTAGCGCTATTGAGCCCAGAGCCTGTATTGCCTACAATAGCGCACAATCTATTCAATGCAGATCACAATTATGACTGATACAAATAAACCTGAGTTACCAGACCAATTATCTATCAATCCACGCAGCAAGTTTTATGTTGAAGAAATATTTGAACATGAAATTGGTGTCACCTTAAACGGCAAAGAACGTTTTGACGTTGAAGAGTATTGCATCAGCGAGAGCTGGATCAAAGTAGCCGCACCAAAAGCACTAGACCGCCGTGGTCAGCCTTTACTAATGAAAGTAAAAGGCACTGTTGACGTGTTTTATAAATAAACACTCACCTCATTGTCGCCGCTTTTATCTAGCAGACAATGAGGTATGCAACGCACTTTTATAGGCTGCACATGCTGGTAAAAGTGCAGTTATTACCGCAGCCACAGTTATTAACCCTGTCATCAGCAATATGTGCCTAGTAAATAAACTTCCAGTCACAAATAAACCAAATTCTGTTGCTAACTAATCACCTGACATCATTAAACTTGCACTAAGCAGTAGTACTGACCCCACACTTGCTACAAGAATAATCACTAACGCAACGCCTCGACCAAAATTAAACTAAAAGTAACTAGCGGGCTAACACCAACAAGTATTAATACTGCAATTTCAGCTTTGCGTGCACCATAGATGCAAACAACATGGTTAATAAACCCAATAACGACGATAGAAATATTTGATCAAAAAGCCATTCGCATCCCAGAGATCATCTTACCTTTAGCATCAAATGCAAAGCAAAATGTCACTAAATTTTTTAAAGTTCCTTACTTTCGCGTATGTTTTTATATGCCAGCACCGCTGGTCGAATCAAATATGAACCGCTTTGGTTGGAGAGTACGTTAATAATTGAAAGCATTGAAAACAACGTGGCTAGTTAAGCGCACCGCCTACAGCTAAACAGTGTAAAACCTTACGAAGAATGAGTAACAAGGCATGCCATTAATTGCGCCTGCCAATTACCATCTGTTTGGGTGGCGATTATTTCGAGGCGGCTTTCAGCCACTTCCTCTAACGGTAA
>NZ_JBQSVO010000096.1:0-14746 GCF_052376275.1 Pseudoalteromonas sp. AOP7-A1-14
GGAATTGATGAGATCAATATCTCCATTTGGCTTTAAAGTCGCATAATTTGCTAACTGCTTGGTCATTTGATCATTTTCACGAATATAGGTGCCAAACTCTACATTATTTGTTCCTTCGACCCATCGATAATAGAGTTGATCAGTAATTCCTTTGTTATGGTAAGTGATCTCAAAACCTCTAACACTACCATTTGTAACACTAATTTTACCAAGTCCCTCGGCTTTGCCGTCTTTACAGTTCCCATCCCATTCTACTGTGCCTTGATGGGGTTGCTCGGTATAGCCTTCCATAAGCATTTCGCATTTTTCAGATTTATTTGAAGGCTGAATCCATTGCGGGTAATAATTTCCAGCTTGGAAATCTGTGATCTGGCTCTGGTGGTTTGTAATTTCGGACTCAGAAACTTTTCGATAATTTGGTGTGGAGTTACAAGCTGTTAATAGAATGCTAATCCCTATGACTAATGGTAAAATCTTTTTCATACCTGATCCCTTTATAATCTTTTTTGTCATATATTTTTATTGAGATAAATATAACGAATAATAAATATTATGTCATTGTTCTCATACACTAAACAGTCAAATAAAGCTAACCTGTTACAAAACTTGCACTTCCAATGAATCAATCCCTTGCAGACTAATCCAGCTCAAATGCTAAATTTACCTTTTCTCTCAGAAAGGTGGCACGATTTAGTGCCTTTGAACCCACCTTAATAGCCTTTTGAACTACTCGTTCACTCCCCATCAAAACCAGCCTTTCACTTGGACGAGTTGATGCTGTGTATAGCAATGTTTGGTCTATCATTTTTTCCGCTTCATTGGGTAACATGACAAAGCAATTAGTCCATTGCGAGCCTTGTGATTTGTGGATTGTAATTGCATAACCAAGGTGCAGTTTTTCCAATAGCTCAGCAGTGACATTAATTAAGTCGTTATTTACGTCAATAACGGCAACAACACCATCTTCATCAGGTTGTTCATAGACTTCAACAACAAGCCCTAAATCACCATTTCTAAGATCTGCATCTTCATCGTAGTTGTTTGCGGTGACTAATACAGGATCACCTTTCAATAACATTGAACCAGTTGATGTAATCCAAGGAATCCAGCCCCTCAATGAGTCTTGAAAGTAAATAGCTTGCCTGTCATTACCTACTGATGCTTGCAGCGCTAGATTGAGGTTATTTACACCAAACTCACTTTTTCTGATGGGTGATAAAACAATACTCTGTTCAATACCGCCAGACTCTTGCCAAAGCGCTATGAGCCTTTTGATAATAGGTTTTGTTTCTATAGAGCAATCACTGCTTTCATTTAGTGTTTTTTTAGTAGACTCTGGAAGCTCAAGCAGCCCATTTCTTACCGATGTCGAAAACTTGTGTATTCCACTTTGCTCTTTTTGCCTCTTAACCTGCGTTAAGTTAAAAAACGGTATCTTAGTATCCGCTAAGGCGTGGAATACTAAACCATTACCAACAGGTGGCAATTGGGCGGTATCACCAACAAAAATTACTCTAGCAGCTTCTGGTAATATGCCTGCTAGTCGATACATAGACAGAAGATCTACCATTGACGACTCATCAATAACTAACAGTATTTGCTTAGGTAAATCAGGCTTATTATCGCCTAGATGCTCACCAATAAACTTTGCAATGGTTTGGGCTGGCCTTTGGGTGCTTTCCGCCATACGCTGTGCTGCACGGCCTGCTAGAGCCACTTGATAACACTGTATTCCTTGTGCTACTCGGTCATATACACCTAATACAGCTTTTAGTATCGTTGTTTTGCCTGTTCCTGCACCACCTGAGATACCACATACAGGAGCAAGTACAGCACCGACAACAGCATCTCGCTGATCGGCAGTTAAATTAAAATCCAGTGTGCTTTCATAGTCCGTTAAAGCAGTCTCAACCAATTCTTTTGATAAATTACATTCCCAGCCAGCCAATAAACAACCTTCACCTGCGGGTCTTTGGTGTGCATCAACAATAAACTGAGCTACAGCGGCTTCCATCAAGGCTTTACCATAAACTTGATAACCTCCTGTAACTTGCACCAACAACCCTTGTTCACAGGCTATTTCACCAACATCATTAGGAGCTTTAGAGTTCATGAGCTTAGCGTATTCTTTATTTAGTTCATCAATGGTTATCACTGTTGAACCAGTCTTGTTGGCATGACTAATTGCCGCATATTGAGCGATGCCAGCAACAACTACTTCGTCCTCTAAGGTAAAACCAAGCCTTAAAGCCAATTGTGATACCTGTTCAAAAGAAGCTCCCATTGCCACTAAAATGAAAGGGTGCTCTTCGATTTTATCAATCGCTTCTTCACCAAATATCGCCACTAACTTTTCACCAAAACCCAATGGCAAATTCTGTTCTTCAAGCCAATTAATTGCGTTAAATAGGGCCTCACTAGGCCAACTTTCTATTAAGTCCTTTACACGATTTTCGGTCATGCCTGCTATGTTTAGCAGTGCATCTGTATCCCGTGTTTCAATGAGTTGAACTAGTTTTTTATTTCTAACAAGACGATTGGCTATAACACTCCCGATACCTTTGATGTTGTTGCTGATCCAACGAGATAAAATCCTGCCTGAAGGTCGTAGAAACTTGATGTTGTCAGCATCAATAGTGTACTCGCTTAACGGAAAGTCATTAATGGTAAAGTGATTAAGTCGTTCACTACCTGAAACTTCCCATAAACTGCCTGCTGTAGCTGTATCTTGGGCGTGCTCTGGAAATTTAACAACAGTTGTCCTATCTCGTTTTTTAATCGAACCATCTGCGTTAACGAGATCAACTGTTGCGTATGAATTGGCTCTCTGCTTCTTCACTTGAATAATTTGACGAAGGTGGGCAACTTCACTCATAACTTGAATCCTGCTGCGCCAGATTGAACCAACACTTGCTGTTTTTTGAATTTGGTTAATTCACGTTGTAGCTGTCTGTTTTCCGCCTCTAACTCAGCAATTCTTTGTGTCAGCGCATTGTTGCTTACTGCCGCCATACCTGATTGTTTTTCAGCTCTTTCTCGTGCAGCTTCATGAGACTTTTTATCTTCATCAATCTTGCGAAACCAGTAGCTATCAGCTTCCTCAATTAGTGCTCTTACAGCCTTATTCTGCGTACATACAGACTTTGCAAAACCCAGTTCTTCAGCTAATACTCTACGATTTATTTTGCCGCTGTACTCGTACTCGTGCCAGTCTCTAGCTGCATTACGTTCATCAATCCAAGTCTGAACCAATTTGATATTCTCTTGAGCAATCTGCTGTCCATTTTTTCCTTTGGTCATCGTCTATTAACCTCAGGTAGAGGCTTATCAAGTTGCCTGTCTAATAATTTCATATCAACATTGGGCATCATATATGCGTTATGTTGCCAACGAACAAACTGCTCTAGCAATTTTTCGTTTTGCTTTTCTAGCCTTTCCACTTTAGCTTCAAGAGTGGCTATTTGCTGTTTAGCAAACTCAAGTGTAATGTCCTTTTCTTCGTCTTTAGTTGCTTCTTTAAGGCTTTGTTTTCTGTCGTTAAAAGCTTCAACTAAAGCAGGGTAGGAAAGCAGTGTATGTCTACTAATATTCTCTTCCCCAAGCACCTTTGCAAGCTGCTCAGCAAAACTATTCCAAGTGAGCTTTCCTGACCACTTATCGAGTTCATGTAATGCTAATGGTAATGTTTTTTCAGTAATGATTTTTTTAGGCATTTTCGATCCCCAATAACATTGCGACTTCAGATTCTTCAACAAGATCTTGATCACTAGCGCTGATATCTAAATCGTTTTGCTCAAGTGCTCTTTTTACAGGGCTAGGGTCATGTTCAGGTGGAATCCACAATATAGCCCCCTCTGGCGTATCTTCTGATTCGAGCCGCTCACGTTGTGTGCGAATATGAGCCAGTTTCCAACCCAAATGCGATACCCATCTGTCAGCACCAAAAACACCATCAGCGTTATCTTCTGTCGCTTTATTGAATTGAGATTCGACCTGCTCCTCTAGACGTATAATGCGATCAAGTGTTTCTGGCATACCTTTGATACAAACATGCTCTTTACATGTCATGCACTCACCGCCTTTCGTACATGGCGACATTGCGTAATCATGAACACACATACCATACTCAGTTACATCGGCTATACCGATACGATTTACTCCTAGATCTTTGTAGCTAACAGGCAAATTCAGCTTAATCGCTTCTAACGCTGTTGGTCTCTCATTAAACTCAAGAATACTTCTCGCTTGCTGCTCACGTTCATCTTGTGTGCGTAAGTCATAGTGACGATTATCGTTAATTCGAGCACGCCCAGCCCATCTAGCTAGCTGCCATGCATCCATACCACCACGCTCAGCATTAGTTGATAACCAAACTCTGATCTGATGTGAAGTTAAGCGAATATCAGAGCCGTCTTCATCTTTATAGCCCATACGTTGGAATAATGTTTTAGGTGGATTTTTTAACTTGTCTCGAATTGCTAATTGAGCATTAAGTTCATTAACGCTCGGTAATCGCCATGAGAATTCTCTAACGTCAAAATCATTGTGGAACTCACGATCTCTGATTAATACTAAAGATTCCCATACTGGGCGTTGAATAGAAGGTAGATTAGGCCAGTCGTTAGTTTGATATTCTGAAGCAACAAAGCTTGCTAAATCTTCATAAGTAGGCTCACCTGAGGCAATTAATTTTTGAACCCACTTTGTATTTTTACCACCAACCATATTCCATGCTGTTACGCTGCTAAACTGACTCGTTTTAGCTTTCATGCTTGTTATAGACTGCTCTGTAAAGCTCATCGCATGTGCAAATTGATAGGCATTTAGCGGTTTGTTTTCTGCAAAGTCGTCTGGCGTGCAGCAACCTGCATGGCGCATAAACACATTAGGGTGATCATAAGCGTACTTAGCAGCTTCCCTTGCAGGCTTTCCAATTTCCATAAGTCTGCTATGCGCTTCAATGACCGTTTGTTCTAAAGATTCTGGAACCCATTTGATCGTATGTCCAAAGCCTTTTTCAGCATACCACCTCACGCCAAGCGCTCCATTTTCTCCTCGGTGCAAGCAGTCAACGGTTAGCTCTGATAGCTCCCCAGCTCTTCCCGGAGCAAACATCAGTAGAGTGATAACGCTAGACCAGTATTTATCTTCTAAAGTTTCTGCATTAGCAAAACAATCAGCCAAAGCAAGCATCTGGTGCATACTTGGGCAACGAGTATCTTGCCATTTACGAGAGTCTTCATCTGTTCTTTCGGCTTTTGCGCCCACCTTAGGCCAAGGGTTCTCCCACGATTGAAGTGCAGGCACAATTCGCTTGCTTCGAATGAACTCCAATAAGATCTCAATTTGATAGCCAATCTTATTTCTTCGATCTTTATTAGTAACTCTTTGCTTAGTGATAGTCTCTAATTCACCAATTACCAGTCCATCAGTTTTCAGTACATTTGCAATACCATGCACTTCAACAAGAGCGTCATGTAACATGCGTAATGCAACCATTTTGTTCGTTACGCTGGATACCGCTTTGATACTCTGGTTATAGCGGATATAAGCTTTTGCAAAAGACAAGAAAGGTTCATCCAAAGGGGCAAAATTCGCAGGATTTGACTTTGCTCTATACTTTGAAAAAGTCATCGCTATTGACCGATTTTTTTGCTTGTGTTGCCAGTTGTTACTTTGCCAACCGCCTTGATCATCATAGAGTGTTAATGTGTTCTTACAGTGCTCAATAAAACTGTCTAGATTTTGCTTAGCGCTTATCTCATGCTTAGGTTGAAAGTGAATAATATCAGCCATTTGCACACTCCTCTTTTGACTCCTCTTGCTTGCACATCACAATGACTTGTTGAACCGCTAACAAAAGTCGATCTGTAGACTGAATAACATTGCTGGATATGCCTAATTCTTTTTGCTTCTCTCTTTCCGCTAAGATCTCATTGAGAACTTCTTCGTGAGGTGCTTCAATCCAAGGCTCAAAACTTGAACATGTATAACAAGCCCTATATCCAGAAGCACAAAAAGCATAAGTTCCGCAGCTACCAACATTTTCAGACTTGCCATTTTTTACTCGGCTGTTCGGATCATTTGCTCTAACAGCATCACGTTCTGATGCAATTAATTTCCCTGAAAAAGCTTGAGCTAATGGCGCAAGCATAGGAGCCATTACTTCATCAATTTGCTTTGCTGTTTCTTCAGTATTTTCTGTGTACACACCAATATTTTGTGTATCGGTATGATCCAGTGCAGCAGCTAATGCAACGCCACTAATCCCTCTTCGATCTAGATTTGTTCCTTTGGTATATCTAAAACGTGAAGCAGTGAAATTAATGTAATCACCTGTTCTTTCAGAGCAGGCTGTGTTTTTAATCGCAACTCCTCGCAATAACTCATATGCTGAATCAGCAGCCATATGTAAGTAGTCTGGCGTTTGTGAAAGTCTTGTTTCTAACTCCTCTTTACTTGATAACCGATTAACTCTTGTTTCCTCAACAAAAATTGGGATCTGCTCACGCATAGAATCAGGCAACTTTTCTCCTAAGCTAGATTCAACATACTGAATTGATTGGTTACGTTGATTGTGAAGCAGAAGATACAAGTCTTCATTAATTGGCAGCGGTGTAAATTGCTCCCTAAAGCCTACACCGCGCTGTTTAGCTCTAGGGCAATTGATAACGTAGTCGTTACCACTTGAATCTTCCCTAACAATTAAGTCTACTGAACGTAATGAGCGGATCTGAACATATCTGCGACCAGTTAAAACCAACGCCATAAAACAGCAATATTCTTTTAAATTAAGAGTTCCTTGAGTAAAGGCATTTGATGCCCAGTCAATTAAAGCTCCAAGCTCATTATGCGTTAGAGGGCCAGAATATGGGCAAACCCCTTTTACGGCATTACCTTTTGGGTTTCCTTTTAAAGTTAACTCTTCTAAATAATCTGCAATTTCCTTGCTGACCCCATTGAATCCCCACTCATGCCAAGCCAACAAGAATCCCTTGAGTGCTCCTAGCTTATACTCGCTATCTGAATCAAATGACGCTCGATAATTTGTTAACCCTTGTAATGACAGTTTGCCTTCTTTTATAGCCTTCATGTAAGCATTGAAGCGGTTAAACATATTAAAAGTATGCATAGCTGAGAGTTCTTCAGCGTAGCGGCACAAAGCTTTTCTAAAACCATCTTCTGTTTCTGGTTCAAGAGCGGTTAAACGCTGGAAATTAATTACTGTTGAACCATCTAGCCTCCACTCAATATCCGAAAAATAAAACGGATAACCGCTTTTCGTTGTGTGTTGGCTTACTAGTGCCTTATTCTTCTTTAATTGCATACTACTTGTCCTTCTTAGCTCGATTAGTCCAGTGATCCATATCCTCTTTCATAACTCGATCAGCTTCTTCTCGAATGTGTCTAAGGTTATAAGTTTCAGCCGTTTTATCTGAACTCCATCCATTCAGTTCCTTTCGGATCTGAATTTCTTTCTTTTCATTAATAGGTTTAATTTTAGGATTTTCTTTAGCCGCTTTATTAATCGCATCGATCTTCTTAGAAAGCTTATAGTTAAAATTATGACGAAAACCATGACGGGTAATTTCTTCAAGTAATTCAGGATGGATTGCAACAGCAGTTTTAAGCACTCTATTAACAAAAGTGCTATTGGAAATTGGGCTACCGTGATATTTACCATGTTTATGCGTGACAAAAACATACGGATGTTTTCTAGCCGCAGGTATTTTCGCTCTTCTATCCATTATGTACTCACGCAACCTAACTGTGATTTTTTTATCAATAGGAATAGAGCGTTCATTAGTTTTCGCCACTGGTTGTTTCTTACGAGGATCTTCAACAGCGTCATGCCTACGAACAACTGCTACCTTTCCTTTCTGAAAATCGATGTCTTGGATCTGCAAGCCTAGAATTTCTCCCGCACGCATCCCTGTTGCTTCCATCACCTCAAATATCACTGCGTTTCGAAATTTAACTTCTTCGCCCATAAATGGGTTATCAGGTGAAGTCTCCTTGACGATACTTAAAATTCGTTCAAATGCTTTAGGAGGCGGAGCTTTAGTATTTGGATCAGCAGTAAGTCCTTTACCACTGCTGCCTTTAGACTTATTTGCCAAAAGTAGGCTTTTCATGGCTTCAATATTATTTGAAACCTCTTCTTCAATTAATTTCGTTTTGAGAATTGTTCTAGCTAAAAACTCAAGATAAGAAGCTATTTGACTCATTCGGTTTGAAGCATGATCGTTAGATACTTTTTGTATTGGTGTTACGCTAGCTGTTGATGCCGCTGCGAACTTAACGACATTCTTCTCGGATGTCTTTAGCCACTTCTTTAAACTCCTTGTATCTAATGTGCAATGATCTCGTATGGAATAAACATCCTCGTCATTTAATAAACGGCCTTGCTCAAACTCAGAGACAAGATTTCTATCATTAATATTTTCCCAAAGCTTTAGGTGGATTAGATGACCAAGTGAATTAGATATTGCTGACTGTGTGTGGGATGTTCTCAATTTTTCAGTAACGTACAACGTCACCCAATAATTAGGTAATCCATTTTCTTCCATCAAGATTGGATATCGCTCACCGTTACTAAAAATCAGATCTCTAATTTGTGACATTGAACACCTCTTTATCAACACTTTATTTATGTATAGTTCCTATAGATATTTTTGTCAACATAAAAAATCACAAAAATAAAAAAGGGCTTGTAAAAACAAGCCCTTAATAATTTTAATCTACAATTTTTATTTATGTATTCCTCAGAACGGGATATCGTCATCAAAGTCGATTGGTGGTTCCATCGGGTTTGATGCGCCGCCTTGCGGGGCGTTTTGTGGTTTCGGTGCAAAACCACCTTGCTGCTGTGGAGCGTTGCCGCTGCCTTGCTGCTGGTTGTTGTAATCACCTGATTGGTGGTTGCTATGTTGCTGTTGTGGAGCTGCTGCAGGTGCGCTTGGGCGTGATTGTGGCTGCTGACCGCCTTGGTAGTTACCGCTTTGACCTTGGTTATTTTGTTGTGAATAACCTTGCTGCTGTGCGCCACCTTGTGATTGTTGGCCACCTTGATAGCCACCACCTTGTTGTTGAGCACCTTGAGACTGTTGGCCACCTTGGTAATTGCTATTTTGTTGGTCGCCACCACGGCCACCTAGCATTTGCATTTGACCGGTAAAGCCGTCGACCACGATTTCTGTAGTGTATTTTTCTTGGCCTTGTTGGTCAGTCCATTTACGGGTTTGTAATTTACCTTCAATGTAAATTTGTGAACCTTTACGGCAATACTCGCCAACAATCTCAGCTAATTTACCAAAAAATACCACGCGGTGCCATTCGGTTTTATCAACCATTTGGCCGGTGTTTTTATCTTTATAGCTATCAGAAGTTGCTAAAGTGATATTTGCTACTCCGTTACCGTTAGGCATGTAGCGCACTTCTGGATCTTGGCCTAAGTTACCAACTAAAATAACTTTATTAATACCGCGTGCCATGGGTCTTTCTCCTATTTAGGTTAGCTCAAACCAGCCATTTTTCGTGCTTGGTCTAGGTCAAATTCTTTATCGTTAATCTTTAAATAGCTGCGATTTTCATCGCGTACTACCGTTGCCTCAAGTACACCTGGTAAAGCAACAAGTCGAGAAGCGAGCGTTTGAGCTTGCTGCTCTGAACTTAATTGTGTCATTAAGCTAATAATTTTACTTTTAGGTGGGACTTGCATCTTCCACGCAAGGATAAGCCATATTAACCCAACTAGTGCTGCAGCAGCAAACACTGCTTGTGCACTCATCACTTGGGCAACGTAACCTCCTAATATACCACCTAAAAACGCACCAAAAAATTGACTCGATGAGTACACGCCCATCGCAGAGCCCTTTTGGCTTGCTGGCGCTAAGCGCGATACCAATGCCGGCATTGTTGCTTCTAAAAAATTAAAGGCAACAAAGTAAAGCAACATACATATACCTAAGCCAATAATTGAATCAACCCAAATAGCCATAGCAAGCAGGCTCACCATTAACAAAGCTATTGAACCTAAAAAAGCTTGTTTTTCTTTTTCTTTGCGAATGGCGATAATCATTATCGGTACCATTAAAACAAACGCTAAAACTAAAACGGGGATATATAAGTGCCAATGATGATCAGCAATCAAACCGTCGCTAATTAACTGCCCGGGTAAAGCAACAAAGATAGTCGTTAAGCTTAAATGCAGTAATAAAATACCAATATCTAGTCGAGCAAGTTGTGGGTGTTTAATTAATTTTTTAATGTCGGCCATGGTGGCCAATGTATCGCCTTTAGGCGCTTTATTAATAGCTTTAGGTACCAATAATAACACGATAAAAATACCCACAACGGCGAGTATTGAGGTTAGCCAAAACACTCCCGACACTCCCCACGAGGCGGCAACCATAGGACCGAGTAGCATTGCTGCGGCAAAGCTCATACCGATGCTCATACCAATTACGGCCATGACTTTAGGTCGCTGTTCGTCACGGCTTAAATCTGAAGCAAACGCTAATAACGCGCTAGCAATTGCCCCCATACCTTGTAATGCGCGCCCTAATGTCAGCACCTGCATAGATTCTGCCATAGCAGCAATCACAGAGCCTAAAGCAAATACAATAAGCCCACCGACAATTACTTTTTTACGGCCAATTTTATCTGACAGCCAGCCCATAGGTATTTGTAATACAGCTTGAGTTAAGCCATATGCGCCAATGGCAATACCAATCCATAACGGCGAAAACCCATCTAATTCTTGACCATAAATTGCCAATACCGGCATAAGCATAAAAAGGCCAAGCATGCGAAATGCAAATACGCTCGCTAATGTAACTGCAGCGCGTTTTTCTCTAGAATTGAGTGAAGAAGCTGTCATCTGTTGCCATACTTGCCATCTATTTAAATTTGAGCTGGGATTCTACCACAAGCTATTTAATAAATAATCGCCTTAAACGGATGATTTTTTATCTGATCAAGGATTAATCTTCTTGCGTATTGTGAGATACTAAAAAAAGATTCTGGTAATAAAACGAGATAGCATGGAAAACATTGAAGTCCGAGGCGCACGCACGCACAATTTAAAAGACATCAGCCTAACTATTCCCCGTGATAAATTAATTGTTATCACCGGTCTATCTGGTTCAGGGAAGTCGTCTTTAGCGTTTGATACTTTATATGCTGAAGGGCAGCGTCGGTATGTTGAGTCATTGTCGGCGTATGCAAGGCAGTTTTTATCGTTAATGGAAAAGCCCGATGTTGACCATATTGAAGGCTTATCGCCGGCTATCTCCATCGAGCAAAAATCGACTTCTCATAACCCACGCTCAACAGTAGGCACAATTACCGAAATTTACGACTACTTACGCTTAATGTTTGCTCGTGTTGGTGAGCCTCGTTGCCCTACTCATGATTTACCTCTTGCTGCGCAAACCATCAGCCAAATGGTTGATAGCGTTTTAGCACTCCCTGATGGCAGCAAACTTATGCTACTTGCGCCGGTAGTTAAAGAGCGCAAAGGCGAGCACGTAAAATTATTAGAACAACTTGCTAGCCAAGGCTTTATTCGTGCTCGTATTGATGGCGAAGTGTGTGACTTATCAGATCCTCCAACCTTAGAGCTTCATAAAAAACATACAATTGAAGTCGTTGTAGATCGCTTTAAAGTAAAAGAAGGTCAACAGCAGCGCCTTGCCGAATCATTCGAAACAGCTCTTGATCTATCAAACGGTGTCGCCAATATTGCCGCCATGGATGACTCGCTTGATGAAGAAATGCTGTTTTCGGCTAACTTTGCCTGTCCGACTTGTGGCTATGCTATGACTGAACTAGAGCCACGGTTATTTTCGTTTAATAACCCAGCGGGTGCTTGTCAAAGCTGTGATGGTTTAGGGGTACGCCAATATTTTGATCCTAACCGCGTTGTACAAAACCCAGAGATCAGTTTATCGGGCGGAGCAATTAAAGGCTGGGATAAACGTAGCTTTTATTACTTTCAAATGCTGCAAGCGGTTGCCGACCATTATGAGTTTGACTTAGAGGCACCGTTTCAGTCGCTATCTAAAGAAATACAAAATATCGTACTCGAAGGTTCAGGTAAAACTAAAATAGCCTTTAATTACCGCAACGACCGTGGCGATTTGATTACTCGCAATCATGAGTTTGAAGGCGTACTTAATAATATGCATCGCCGCTACCGCGAAACAGAGTCTAACTCAGTTCGTGAGGAGCTGGCTAAGTATCAAACGAGTCAATCATGTCCTAGTTGTCACGGCTCACGCTTGCGCCAAGAAGCGCGTCACGTATTTATTGGCCAAACCAACTTACCAGCGATTACCACGATGAGTATTGGTGAAAGCATGGACTTTTTTGCAAAGCTTAATTTAACTGGGCAAAAAGGCCAAATAGCCGACAAAATATTAAAAGAAATTCGTGATCGTTTGTCTTTTTTAATTAATGTTGGCTTAAACTACCTGTCACTTGAGCGCAGCGCCGATACCCTTTCGGGCGGTGAGGCACAGCGTATTCGTCTAGCCAGCCAAATAGGTGCGGGTTTAGTGGGTGTTATGTATGTGTTGGATGAGCCATCGATTGGTCTGCATCAGCGCGACAACGACCGCTTATTACAAACCTTGGTGCATTTACGTGATTTAGGCAATACCGTGATAGTCGTCGAGCACGACGAAGATGCAATTCGCGCCGCTGACCATATTATTGATATTGGACCTGGCGCAGGCGTACACGGTGGGTATGTTATTGCAGAAGGTACCCGCGATGATATTTTAGCCAGTGAAAAATCTGTTACGGGCCAGTTTTTATCCGGTAAACGCAAAATTGAAGTGCCGCAACAACGCCATGAAGTTAACGACAAATGGCTAGAATTATTTGGCGCAACGGGTAATAACTTAAAAAATGTTGATTTGAAAATCCCATTTGGCCTCATGACTTGTATTACTGGAGTTTCTGGCTCGGGTAAATCAACATTAATTAACGACACTTTATTTAAGCTTGCTCATACTGAACTTAATGGCGCAACCACCGCAGAAGCAGCACCGTATCAGTCTATAACAGGTCTTGAGCATTTTGATAAAGTAATCGATATTGATCAAAGCCCAATTGGTCGTACGCCACGCTCAAACCCTGCTACCTATACCGGTATTTTTACTGGCATTCGTGAACTATTTGCAGGCACTCAAGAAGCGCGTTCAAGAGGATATAAAGTAGGTCGCTTTAGCTTTAATGTGAAAGGCGGTCGCTGTGAAGCCTGCCAAGGTGATGGCGTAATTAAAGTCGAAATGCATTTTTTACCCGACGTATATGTACCTTGCGATGTGTGTAAAGGTAAGCGCTACAATCGTGAAACTCTAGAAGTGCAATATAAAGGGAAAAATATTCACGAAGTATTAGAGATGACCGTCGAAGACGCTCACGACTACTTTGATAAAATCCCTGCTATTGCCCGTAAGCTAAAAACGCTAATGGATGTAGGGCTATCTTATATTCGTTTAGGCCAAGCCGCCACGACCCTTTCAGGTGGTGAAGCGCAGCGCGTTAAGCTTGCTCGTGAGTTGTCAAAACGTGATACCGGTAAAACGCTGTATATTTTAGATGAGCCAACTACCGGCTTACACTTTGCAGATATTGAGCAATTGTTAGTCGTACTGCATCGCTTACGTGACCACGGCAATACTATTGTGGTAATTGAGCATAATTTAGATGTGATAAAAACGGCTGATTGGGTTATCGATTTAGGCCCGGAAGGCGGTGCTGGCGGCGGCGAAATACTTGTTTCGGGTACACCTGAAACGGTTTCAGAATGTGAGCGTTCACACACGGGTCACTACTTAAAAACGCTACTGTAATTAATACAGCGCACTGAAATGCGGTGTTAAGATGGCTAAGAATAGTAAATTGGCGTACCAACAAGAACCTAAAACAAGAGCACTTGACTTGGCAGCCTCATAAACACGCTTATATGGACCTGTTAACGCTATATAGTTTAATCTTAATACCGCACAAAAACTGTATTTATTACCACAGCCAGCATTACTATTGCTGCCTTGATCGTAGATTTTGGCCCAAGTTTAATTAATTATGGAACTCACTGCGGGTAAGTCGTTAATTCTTATCTTCTACGCTAGCATCGCTAATTTTGTGCTCGCCGGCCGGTGGTATTGTTAATGGTGTCACCCATGTTTCAGCTACCCACTTTAACGACATTCACAACTTTGCCACTTTACTTACCGGCTTGAGCTATAGATATTACGCTGACTACATTATTATTATTGCAACTTATTTTACCGTTTTATATTTTTATTTTACTGATCATAAAACCATTCGGCTCAGAGCAAATTTAAGTTTATTACCCAAAGTTACTCGCCGCTGCTTACTGCTGTAATACGATTCTTCTTAGCTGCAATTGTATTTACGTCGATTATTTCCTTTGTCGATGACAAAGAGCCCACTGAAGTGATTGATGATATAACCTCAGCATTATGAATAGCCATGCTTTGTCGCAGCAATCAAGTAGTAAACAAGAGCAAAAAGAAGCGGTGAGTGTTGAAGTTGAAGGCGGTGACGAAACCGCTGAATCAGTACGTATATTTTTTGACACCAACGGCTATTTTGAGCGCAGTAAGCAATTCATTGCTATGTTTGCTTATACCTTTGAAACCGATGAGTTCTCGCGCCGCGATTAAAATGTCTTAATAATTACATAAAATTAGTTAGAGAAATTTAAAGA
>NZ_JBQSVO010000097.1:0-14668 GCF_052376275.1 Pseudoalteromonas sp. AOP7-A1-14
AAGCCGTTACATTGCTGCAACGGCTTTTTAATTATTTGAATTTAATCAAAATTAATCTCTGTATGTCTCTACCGCTGGGCATGAGCAAATCAGGTTACGGTCGCCGTATACGTCATCGATGCGGGTAACTGTAGGCCAGAATTTGTCTTTTGCTACGCTAGGTACTGGGAACGCAGCATAGAAACGGTCGTACGCTCTATCCCACTCGTTACCTAATACATCTGCTTGTGTGTGCGGTGCAAACACCAGCGGGTTGTTTTCGATTGACCACTCGCCTGAGATGATCTTCTCTATTTCACCTTTAATAGAAACCATGGCTTCGATGAAGCGGTCTATTTCTACTTTAGACTCAGACTCAGTAGGCTCAATCATTAACGTGCCAGCTACTGGGAATGACATAGTCGGAGAATGGAAACCATAGTCTTGTAGGCGCTTAGCCACGTCCATTTCTGTAATGCCTGATGCATCTTTTAATGGGCGTAAATCAACAATACACTCGTGCGCAACGCGGTTATTGCGGCCACGGTATAAAATTGGGAAGTGCTGGCTTAACTGCTCAGATAAGTAGTTAGCATTCACAATCGCCATTTCAGTGGCTTGCTTTAAGCCTTCTGAACCCATCATAGTGATGTAAGCCCATGAAATAGGTAAAATAGCTGCTGAACCGTAAGGCGCGGCTGATACAGCACCGTTGTCGATATTCGTACCGGCTACATTAATTACACTGTGGTTTGGCATAAATGGCGCAAGGTGCGATTTAACACCAATTGGGCCAACACCTGGGCCGCCGCCACCATGCGGAATACAAAAGGTTTTATGTAGGTTTAAGTGCGATACATCAGAGCCGATAGAACCTGGACTTGTTACGCCAACTTGCGCGTTCATATTTGCGCCGTCCATGTAAACTTGACCACCGTGCTGGTGAGTAATATCACAAATTTCACGAATGGTTTCTTCGTATACGCCATGTGTAGACGGGTATGTGATCATGATGCACGATAGGTTTTCAGACACTTCTTCAGCTTTCGCTTTTAGGTCGGCCATATCAACATTACCGTTTTTATCACAATCAACCACCACGATTTTCATGCTTGCCATTTGTGCAGATGCAGGGTTAGTCCCGTGCGCTGAACTTGGAATTAAGCATACATTACGATGGCCTTCGCCGCGTGATTCATGGTATTTACGAATCGCAATTAATCCTGCGTACTCACCTTGTGCGCCCGAGTTTGGTTGTAATGATACCGCATCGTAACCAGTAATGTTAACTAACCAGTCGTGCAGTTCACCCATCATAATCTGATAACCTTGTGCTTGGTCTAACGGGCAGAATGGGTGCAGGTTAGAAAATTCAGGCCATGTAATTGGGATCATCTCAGCAGTCGCGTTTAGTTTCATAGTGCATGAACCTAACGAGATCATAGAATGATTAAGCGCTAAATCTTTATTTTCAAGGCGCTTAATATAACGCAGCATTTCAGTTTCGCTATGATACGAATTGAAATTTGGATGCGTTAAAATTTCATCATCACGTACTAGGCTTGCCGGAATAGACTCGCTACCGTTTGCTTCGATATCTGCGGCGATTGTGTCAAGGCTTAAGCCATGGCCGTCACCTAGCACAATATCAAATAACTCAGCTACATCTTCGCGAGTCGTCGCTTCTGATACTGAAATTGAATACTCACCATCATGGTTAGTTGCAAAGTTAACGCCTTTTGCGATAGCACGGGTAATTACGTCATTTTTATCATCACTTACTACAGTGAGGGTATCAAACCAGGTATTGTGCTTAAGATTTACGCCTTTTGCTTGTAAGCCAGCTGCTAAAATATCAGCAAAACGATGAATACGCTCTGCAATCATTTTTAAGCCCTTAGGGCCGTGGTAAACCGCGTAAAACGCAGCCATATTGGCCAGTAGTACTTGCGCTGTACAAATGTTTGAGTTGGCTTTTTCACGGCGGATATGTTGCTCGCGCGTTTGCATTGCCATACGAAGGGCGTCGTTACCTAAACGGTCTTTAGATACACCAATAATACGACCTGGTAATGAGCGCTTATACTTGTCGCGAGTGGCAAAAAATGCCGCATGTGGGCCACCGTAGCCCATGGGTACACCAAAGCGCTGCGCTGAACCAAGTACAACGTCTGCGCCTAGTTTTCCTGGTGCTTTTAATAGTAATAAGCTCATGATGTCGGCAGCAACACAGGCAATGGCTTTTTTGTCTTGCACGCCTGCGATTAAGTCTGTTATATCAACCACTTCACCTGATGTTGATGGGTATTGGAAAAGCGCGCCAAAAATATCATGGTTTACGGCATCTTCAGCTTTGCCTACTACAATTTCAAAACCAAATTGTTCTGCACGCGTAGCAACTACGTCAATAGTTTGCGTGTGCACGTCATCGGCAATAAAGAAGACATTGGCTTTTTTAGCTTTAGATACGCGTTTTGCAAGGCCCATAGCTTCAGCAGCAGCGGTTGACTCGTCAAGTAATGACGCACTGGCTAAATCAAGACCGGTTAGATCTAAGGTCATAGTTTGGAAGTTTAATAATGACTCTAAACGCCCTTGTGCAATCTCTGGCTGATAAGGAGTGTAAGCGGTGTACCAACCTGGATTTTCAAGTACGTTACGTAAAATTACGTGCGGTACATGTGTTGGGTGGTAACCTTGACCGATATACGATTTGAATACTTTATTTTTACTTGCTACTGATTTTAAGTAGCTTAGTGTTTCAACTTCAGTACGGCTTTCGCCTACTGTTAAGCCCTGCTCTAAACGAATACTTGCAGGGACCGTTTGACCGATCAGCTCTTCAACACTCGATACTCCAAGAGCGCCAAGCATATCAGTTACTTGCTCTGGGCTTGGCCCAATATGGCGGCGAATAAAATCTTGCTTTTGCTCTAGTTGCTCAAGAGATTTGGCGTTTGACATTTGTCCAGATTCCTATGATCCAAAAAAAAGTGGTTATTACTAATGGGTAACCAGTAATAACTTAAAAACTTGGCGATTTAAGCACTTACACAGTATGGAAAAGTAAGCGGTAAAATCATAAAAGCCCCGCTAGTATCTAATATGACGGGGCTTTTAAAATCGAGTAAACTAATAATTAGTCTTCGTCGATAGTGTTTGCGTAGCCTTCAGCGTCTAGCAAGTTGTCTAGCTCAGACTCGTCAGATGCTTTAACACGGAATAACCAACCTTCTGCATATGGGTCGTTATTTACCGTTTCTGGAGCATCTTCAAGCTCTTCATTAATAGCAACCACTTCGCCACCAATAGGTGCATAAATGTCTGATGCTGCTTTTACTGACTCTGCTACTGCACATTCTTCGCCTGCATCTACTTCGTCACCCACTTCTGGTAATTCTACGAATACCATGTCACCAAGAAGTTCTTGTGCATGCTCAGAAATACCAACAGTAAAGGTACCGTCACCTTCGTTGCGAACCCACTCGTGTGAAGGGGCATACTTTAACTCGCTAGGGATATTACTCATTTGTTTATTCCTTTGGTTTATATTGGGTGATAACACCAAATTTTTAATTGATATTTAAAGTACTGATTTACCGTTACGTACAAAGCCTGCTTTAACTACTTTTACGTTAACTAATTTTTTACGCATTTCTACTTGGGCTGTTTCACCAATTGAGCGTGGTACACGTGCAAGGGCAATACTGTGTCCAAGTGTTGGTGAGAAGGTACCTGAAGTAATAATTCCTTCGCCACCGTCAATGATCACTTTTAAACCAGTGCGCAGTACGCCTTTTTCTTCAAGCACTAAACCAACAAGTTTGTTGGTGCTTTTATCTGCGCGCTGCTTAACCACTACATCACGACCGATAAAGTCACGATCTTCAGGTTCCCAAGCAATTGTCCATGCCATGTTAGCGGCAAGTGGTGATACGCTTTCGTCCATATCAAGGCCGTAAAGGTTCATACCGGCTTCTAGGCGTAACGTGTCACGTGCGCCAAGGCCTGCAGGTTTTACACCTGCGTCTAACAGTTGTTGCCAAAGGTTAGCGGCTTGCTCGTTTGGTACTACAATTTCGTAACCATCTTCGCCAGTATAGCCTGTTGTGGCGATAAATAAATCACCTACTTGTACACCAAAAAATGGCTTCATACCTTCAACTGCAGCTTGTTGCTCTGCACTTAGTAGTGTTGCTGTTTTAGCTTTAGCATTGGGTCCTTGTACCGCAATCATTGCATATTCAGGACGCTCAGTAACTTCAACCGCAAAATCGGCTGATACTTTAGCCATATGGGCTAAATCTTTTTCACGTGTTGCTGAGTTAACCACTAAACGGTAATTGGTTTCAGAGAAGAAATAGATGATCAGATCGTCAATTACACCGCCTTGCTCGTTAAGCATGCCGGTATAAAGCGCTTTGCCAGGAACAGTTAGTTTAGCTACATCGTTTGCCACTAGCTTGCGTAAAAACGCTTGAGCTTGCTCGCCTTGCACATCAACAATAGTCATGTGTGATACGTCAAACATACCGGCATCTGTGCGTACTGCGTTATGCTCTTCGATTTGCGAACCATAGTTAATAGGCATTTCCCAGCCGTGAAAATCAACCATTTTAGCTTTTGATTCTAAGTGTTTTGCATGTAAAACTGTTTTTGAAGTCATAATATTCCTTCACTTTAAAATTAACCCAATACTGGGCGTGGCCTCAACTTAATAAGGGGGAATAACATGGGCGGCGATTATACATAAGTTGTTATTCGCTGGCACCCAAATTGCGATTTGTTATTACATAAAATGGCAAGTGTTTATTACACTCAGTCGTTTTAAAATATGCTGTCATGTCACGTCAACCAAAGACGTGTCAAACCCTTGCTGCTGTAAATAGGCTTGCCATTTTTCAAGCTCTGGATTTTTAGCCACCAGCTGAAAATATTGCTTTAATTGTGTCGTAACGGCGGTTACAAATACCGCTCCGCTTTGTGCGCCATAACAGCTCAGAGAGTTTGATAAACGCAAACCTGGCGTTAATTTAAATGCATCAACAATAGCGTCAAAAGCTTGTTCACCGCATAGGGTCATTACGTTTAAGTCGCTACGCATTACATAGTCGATATCAAAACGTAACTGCTGCTCATTTATAAGTGATTGTAACTGTTTGCTTGCTTGGGCAGGTAATATAAATCTAAACGCAGTTTCACTAAAAAAATACACGGAATAAGCAAAGTCACTGTCTATATCGCCATCTAACGACCCTTTTACACCCAAACCACTGGCTGTTAATTTGCTGATGTCTAATCCCAGTATAGAGGTTAAAAACAGCAGCGCTTCGGTGCCACTAAAATCCATAACGGCCATCTCAGTATTAAACTCAAACGCGTTATTTTCAGCGTGCTGAGCAAGGCTGTGGCGCGCAAACATTATGGGAGAAAAAGTCATCATTGACACCTATCAAGCTTTAATAGCAAAAGTATATGGCGCAAGTTTACCAACAACAAATTGTAATTTTAAATCAATTGATAAATAATACTTATGAACTCACCTAATTAAATAGTAATTTTTAATATGAAAAACATCTCAACAGATAGCTTACGTACCTTAATTACCGTTGTAGAAGTCGGTGGCTTTGCTAAAGCCGGTGATTTACTGGGCTTATCGCAACCTGCGGTGAGTTTACAAATTAAACGTTTAGAAGATTTACTCGGCCATAAGCTCTTTAAAAAACAAGGCCAACGCCAAGTACTTAATCATTATGGCGAGGTGTTATTACCAATGGCAAAACAAATGCTATTAACTAACGACAGTATTTTACAGCAATTTACCAATGAAAGTGTTACTGGTAAGGTACGCTTAGGGATCCCCAGTGAATTTGCGGCACGCATTTTACCAGCAATTATTGGTGATTTTGTGGCGCTTTACCCTGATGTATCTTTAGAAGTCAAATCACGTTTAAGTAAGCATTTACTGTCGGTTGCTCGTCAAGATCAATTTGATTTAGTGCTCGCGCTTAATGAAGATTTAAATTCTGAAAAGTTCCCCGTATTTATGCAAGATAAGTTAGTCTGGGTGGGTGATTTAAACCTTGCACAAAATGAGGTGGTTACGCTTGTTACCGCACCTGAGGGCTGTATTTATAGACGTCGCGCCATCGAAGCACTAAAAAACGCAGGTATTAAATACCGCATTGTTTATAGTAATGCCGACTTGACCGGACTTACTGCCGCGTTAAAAGAAGGGTTAGGGATCACAGTATTAGCTAAAAGCACCGTGCCAAACGAGCTAAGTTATCAATTACACACCAAACAACTAACAGAACTTGGTCAGATAGGTATTAGCTTAATAAAACGTGCTGATGAGTCTGGACATGCGGTAGATAAACTCGCTGAGTTTATAAGCTTACGCATGGCTTAAAGGTTTAATACCATCACTATAGCGGCCTCTATAAAACTAGAAACTTATAAGCCATATTTGTTGAATCAAATATAGCTTTTTAGCTGCTTGATTAATTCCATAATTTAAGGCCTAAATAATTAATATTCACACTATGAAAATTCAATAATTTAAGATCTTATACAGTTACATCTTTACCAATAATTTTATACACTACATATACTAAAACAACTAACATAAACGCTATTACAAGGAATATTCAATGGCTTTTGATTATGGATCAATTGATCTTGGAATAAAAAATCCCTTTAAACTGGAAGGAAAGGTAACTGCCTTACGAGGGACAATTGAATCTGTTGCTGGAATTACCCTTTTAGTTATTGCTGCGGGCTTGGTTAAAGAAGACTCCATTACAGGCTGGCTTTTAATGCTATTTGGTATGCTAATTTTAGCTTTAGGCATTCGAACGCTTTCTGGTGGTATTTATGCCATGCTGAAGTACTTTGTTGGTCGTAATCACCCAACATCTCTTGCTTATAATCATAGTAAATCACAAGGTTCAACAGCCCAAGAAGAAGCTGAAGTAGTCGCATACAACTCCCACGAATTAGAAGAAATGTTGGTGGGTCGTAAAAATAGTACCTTCGTAGAGCCCAGTGGTTTTTTGTCTCGTTTAGTACATAGTATTATTCCTAAATTAGTATTTTTGCCTTACCCAATTCGTAATGTTGCCCAGCGTTTATTTGGTTCTTGGGTTAGTACCATAGTAGCTTTACTGGCGTATGGGCTTGTCGCATTTGTAACTTTATCTGGTTTTACGGGTGAAGCTGGCGAATTAACATTTCCTATTTACAGTGCTTTACTGATGTTTTATGTGCTTTTATCGTGGCGTGATACAGGAAAACCAATTTCTCGTGACGCTGAAAAAAATATAGAAACGCTTGGCGGTGGCGCACTTGCTAGAATAATTTCACTTTCGTTTATTTTACCCATTGCTATAGGTCTTTCTCTGTCATGGGTAATGAAAGAACAACAGATCAGTAATGTACAAATCAATAGCTGGCTTGAACAGTTACCGAGCTTAAATGCTGGTATATACTTAATTGCTATTATTGTGCTTGCGGCATTAAGTAGTGTGCCTATTTTTATAATGATAAAAGAACGTATAAATACGATAGCTCCTTCTGCCGAAGTATCTGAGCTACGTGAGAATTGGCAAGAGTCTGTTCACCCTGATGAAGTTTTTATAAACCTTGATAATTTAGTTATGGCGAACCGTCGTTATAAAGAAGTTCCAAACAGAGTCTATCGTGAACTTGACCCTCAGTTACAAGAGCAAATTGATGGTAAAGGCGGCTTTAAAGGGGAAATGATCCAAGAAATACAACCTAAATTGCACAAGATGGATTTAGGCAAGCTCTTTAGTGTAGCTAGGTTAGTTAGTCTTCTTAGCGCCAATTTACTCTATATAGTCGCTTTAGTCTTTACGATTTTATTAGCTTACTCGCTAATCGACGTGTTTCATTATATCGCTGACTCTAATATTAATTCATTTAAACAAGCCTTAAATGAACAACATATTTTGCAAGTGAGTGAATTAACTATGTCGGCCTTTCACTTCCTATTAATCGGATTATTAATAAGAGCATTTGCACGCTTATTACGTACCAACGCCCATTTATTTTTTGCTGAAATGCAATTTGAATCTCTATTGGTTTACTTTAAATGTGAAGGCACCTTTACTGAATCTAAAATATCAACCGGAACAGGCATTCACGATAGTACTCGCTCTGAAAATACGTTAGTTCGTAGCAGTATTACGCCGTGGATTATTGTCTCTCGTATAGTTTCAACGACTTTTGCTGCAACGGGGATCAAAAATCTTGAGCATGCTCGCCATATTATGGAAATGCATAAAGACGAAGGACAACTACAGGCAATTAAAAACGATGTTATTGCATTCTTAAAAGACCGCGAGTCTATTGCGTCAATCACTAGTGAGCGTGATTTAGGAAATGCTTCTCAAATTCATCAACTTAATCAGCAAACACGCGCTGAGCCTACACAAAAAGCTATTAACAAAAATGACGATGAAGCGGCGGGTTATTTAAGGCAGGAAGAGAACTCAAATCCTGATTCTAAAGCCTAAGTCACTTTTAATTCCAACGACAATCACATTTTAAAAGTAACTGAAGTATATAAAGCGCCACTGTAATTTTGGCGTTTTATATACTATTAGCGGTTATTAGGCATTATCTAACAACTTTTACTTCCCTATTGCTTGGCTTGCGAACAAGTGCTTTATTGGTCCGAGGTTATCGACCACACTTAACCCGACACCACGGGCTAACTTTTTCAATGGGTTAGCGCCATTAAATAACTCTTTTAGCCCTTGCATCATGGCGATGTGTTTTTGTGCGTCAAGCTTACGAGTACGCTCGTAATCACGAAGTGTGCGCGAACTTGCAAACTCTGTTTGCTGCTGGCTTAAAAGCTCAATTAAATAGGCGGCATCTTTTAGCCCTAAGTTCATACCAAGTCCTGCAAGCGGATGAATTGTATGCGCTGCATCACCTATTAACACCACTTTACCTTCAACCCACTTTTGCGCATAACGCATTTTAAGCGGGAAAGCAGCCCGTTTACTTTGTACTTCACATAAACCACATTGGCCATCAATAGCAGCCATCACCGCTTTATTAAAATTATTATCGTCCATAGCAAGTAATGAATCACTGTGTGCAGGACTCGTTGACCAAACAATCGAGTGAGTGTTGGCATCTGCCAGCGGCAAAAATGCCAATGGGCCACTTGGTAGAAAAACTTGACGCGCCGTATTATTATGTGGCTCTGCCGTTTTGACTGTAGCAACAATGCCATGGTGATCGTAATCTTTAAACGTTACTGGTAAATTAAATTGCTTACGTATAGCTGAATTTGCGCCATCAGCAGCAACCAGCAATTTAGCTATAACGGGTTCACCCGAATCAAGGGTAATAAATACATCGTTGTCACTTTGGTGAATCTGCTGATAAGCCGTATCAAATAAAAGCGTCACTTTACTACTTTTTTCAAGCTCGTTAATTAAGGCGTAACGAATAATATCGTTTTCAACAATATGACCTAAGTGCGATAAACCAAGTTCGTCGCTGTTAAAAGCAATTTTGCCAAAACTGTCTTGGTCGCGCACATCCATGTGAGTATATGCACGAGCGCGTTGAGCGATTATTTCTGGCCATACATTAAGTCTGTCAAGTAATGCTTGGCTAGCAAGACTGAGCGCACTTACTCGTAAACCGTATTCATCACCCGGCAATTGCTGAGTGGGCGCAGCATCTATTACAACCACACTAATATTCGCTTTAGCCAGCCCCAATGCGAGAGTTAAACCTACACAACCACCGCCAACAATACATACTTGCGTTTGTTTCATAGTCGTTTACCTTGTTTTACTTGCCCCATTAACTGCTTAGCTAGAGGGGCTTTTAGCGTATCACTTAAGCTCATTGCCAATAGTCCGCAGCTGCGGCTAAATGCAAGTATTCTTGATGAATTTGAAAATAATCGTACCAATCCATCGGTAAGCGTCATAACGGTATTAATATCTTGCTTACGCAGCTTTGCGTAACTTGTAGTAAAGTGATAATCGCCAAGTGATCCACCTTTTGCAACAAGCGCGCTTAAAAACTGTACATCGCGTAGACCCAAGTTAAAACCTTGCCCCGCAATAGGGTGAATAGCATGCCCAGCATTACCCATTAAAACCGTACGATGTGCGATCAGTGACTCTGCTCGGCCATAAACTAGTGGGTAACTTGTGCGCATACCGACTTGAGTAAACCGCCCTGCTCGATAACCAACCGCACTTTGTAATGCGTTTACAAAACCTTCGTCGTCAAGCGCCATAATCGCATCTATTTGCTCAAGCTCCATGCACCACACTAACGAATAACGATTATTACTCATTGGTAATAGTGCTATAGGCCCATGCTCGGTAAAGCGCTCTAAAGCATTATGATTATGCCCATCAGCCACTTCAACATTAGCGATAATCGCTGCTTGCTGATAAGGCTTTGTGGTAAATTCAATATTTGCTAATTGCCGGGTTGGCGAATTAGCGCCATCGGCAACCACCAGCAATTTAGCCGTTAACTGCTGGTTTGATGTAAGCGTAAGTGCAACATGCTGTGCATGGTATTCAAGCTTTGTGAGTGAATCGGGGCAGTACAAGGTGATATCGGTTTTAGCTAACTGTTGATGAAGGCTGCGCCCAAATGGGTTGACTTCAACTACATAACCTAGCGCTTGTTGTTGATAGTCACTACAATCAATATGCGCTTTACCAAAATGGCCGCGATCTGAAACGGTTACTTTTTCGATTGCCGCCGCAAAACAAGCACTCGTATCAAATGCTTTAATGTCTTGTAAATACTGAACTGACTGCTGAGCAAGAGCAATACTTCTATCGTCAAAGCTTGGGTGATAGTCATCACTTACTTCATTGGGTTCTATCACGGCAATTGATAAGTTAGGCGCTGCATTTTTTAACCCAAGCGCACAACTTGCCCCAACGAGTCCACCACCAATAATAACTATATCAAACGCCTTGTCCACGGTTTCTTCCTCGCGCTTAGTTGTCTTTTTTTGCTTGCATCAGCGCTTCTACGTCAGCAATTGTTTTTGGTACGTGTGCAGTTAAATTTTCGTAGCCTGTGTCAGTTACTAACAGATTATCTTCAATACGAATGCCAATGCCTTTGTATTGCGCTGGCGCATTTGAATCTTGGCTTATATATAAACCAGGCTCGATAGTAAGCACCATACCGGGGGTGAATTCACGGTCTTTACCTTGGCTTTTATAATCGCCAACATCATGTACATCGAGCCCAAGCCAGTGACCAAGTCCGTGCATGTAATACTCTCTACACGCACCTTTTGCTATTAGCTCATCTAAATCGCCGTTTAAAATACCTAAATCAAGTAACCCTTGGGTAAGAATTTTACTAGCAACACGGTTTGCTTTAACTAAGCTACTACCGGGCTTAACTTCGTTAAATGCCGCTAGTTGCGCAGCTAATACAATATTGTAAAGTGCTGTTTGCGATGCACTAAACTTACCATTAACCGGAAAAGTACGGGTTATATCACCGGCATAGCCTTGATACTCGGAGCCTGAATCAATAAGGACTAAATCGCCATCACGCAGTACATCGCTATTTTCGGTGTAATGTAAAATAGTGGCATTATCACCACCGCCCACAATAGTGCCATACGCAGGGTGACGAGCCCCATTCATGGCAAAGTGATGATGTATTTCAGCCTCAAGCTGGTATTCAGTAACGCCCGGTTTAACAAACTCCATAGCACGAATATGCCCTTCACCACTTATTTTGCAACTTTGGGCCATAATAGCTTGCTCTTGAGCTGATTTAATCAGGCGCATTTCATGAACTAAGCCACTTATGTCTTTAATGGTAGACGGTGCTTTATGTGCTCGGTTACTACGGAGCGAGCCCAATAACGACCATATTTTATCGTCAAACTGCGGGTAAGTACCCTGCGTATAAAATAAAATCGTGCGGCCATTCACCAAATCTATTAATTGTTCAGTTAGTTCACTCAATGCACAAGTTGCGTCGAATAAGTACTCGTTTTTTGCTTTTTCAAAGCCAATACGCCTGCCATGCCAAACTTCGGCAAGCTTATCTTTATCACGGCAAAATAAGGTACTTTGCGCTTCACTTGATGGGCTAAGCACTAATACCGCATCAGGTTCATTAAAGCCAGTTAGATAATAAAAGTCGCTATCTTGACGAAAAGCATATTCGGTATCACGACTACGAGTAACTTCGCCAGCAGCAGGAATAATAGCAACGCTGTTTGGCTCCATTTGCGCCATCAAATGCTCTCGGCGGGCTTTAAATTCAGATTTGTTTATAGCCAGTGCTAATACACAGTCTGCGGTCATATTACCTACTCTAATTGCTAGTTAATGAAGCGTTTTTTTAGTGTTTTCTTGGCTGCTTTGTTCTTTACCTAACTCTGCAAAACACAATAAAGCAGATACCCGCACGTATTCAATTACTTCATGGAGTGCTTGACTGTCTTCTTCGGTTTCGTCAAACATGGTATCAAGGCGAGTAATTTCGCTAAAGTCACTGATCACTTCTTTGACATCAGCTGAAAGCTTGCCATAGTCTTTTTGCTTTAAACCAAAACCCAGCATAAAACCCGCCGCCCACGACACTAAGCCATTAGCTTGGTCGATAAGGGTTTCATCATCACCGGGTAAAAATAGATCAAACTGAAATTCATCATCGCTGAAACTATCAACAACTTGCTTATAAATGGTAGCAAAAAATTGTTTTAGGTCTTGGCTAAATGCTTGGCCATCGTTAAATACATCGCTAAGTAAACCTAAATATTCTTTAGCTTCAATACTTAAGCCACAAGCAAGTAAACCACTTATGACTCCGTGGGCTTCTGCAGGGGCAACAAAAATCTCGTTCTTTTCTAGCATTAACTGGGCTTGTTGGTAATCTGGTAAATCGCTCATAGTTTTATCTTCGCTCGACTAAGTAACTCAATGCTACCACTCGATAAATGGCAACTCCAATAAAATGTATCATTCGACTCAAAGCATCTTACTGAAAGTTACTTCTAACGCTTAAAAAGCAACCTACAGAGTAAACGCCTCGCTAAAGGTGGGTAAAAACCACCCAAACGCACTTCTTTTTTACTTTTATGGTTTAAGGATTGGATTATGTCTTATATACTGAATTTGTTCCCTGGGGTGTTGGAGCTTGGTTAAGTCCCTGAGCCGATAAATTTTACGTTAGGGTTTCTGTTCGTTTACTATTGAGCAAGCTCGGCATGTACCGAGAAGCCTACGGTAAACCGCAGATCCCCGCCCTGAAACCTCAAGGTTTCAGGACTGACACCGAACGCCACATACCTGGGGAACACCTTTCTTTTTATACCAGTTTACTTACTTTACTGACAAACTATTGCTAATAGCCCTTTTAGCGCGACCTTTCAGTTAGCACTTTGGCGTACAGCAGGCCATCATAAAATTCACCCTCTTTATAAATAGCTTTTTTAAGCAGCCCCTCATGTTCAAAGCCTACTTTTTCGAGCACCTTGGTTGATTGTGAATTCCCGGCAAATACCACTGCATGTAGCCTGACAATATCGGTATTTATTTTTAACTCTTCAATTAATAACTCAAGGGCTGCAACAACTAAACCACGTCCCCAATATTTTTGTGCTAACCAATAGCCAATTTCAGCCGATTTTGCGTATTCAAATTCACCGGGTAGAGCGCCAATACAGCCAACCAACTGCCCATCAACTTCAATAGCGCGAGTAAACCCGGCTTTACTACCTTTTTCAACCCACCAAAGTGCGTCATCAAGGGTATAAGGTGTAGGTATTTTTGGTGAGAGAAAATGCTTAATATCGAGGTTATTAAGGTAATTAATCAATAATGGTTGATCAGTGCTTTTGAAGTGCCGTAAACGTAGCATTGTTATCTTATAATGGAGGTTATTTTTATTATCATAGCGTAATATAGAATCACGCTTATATTATTTATTTTAAAGCGTAAAGTTAAAGCTGACTTCTCTAAAAAAATAGATTTCAAAAAGAAAATAAAGCTAACTTACTAGCAATCATAAATAGGGGCGTTTTGTAAATAAAGTCGCAAATAAATTAGCAACTACAGATCACATCCTACTTTTTACTTTATTGGTTGCGACACTATTTGCGGGATCGTCAGGCCAAAAATTCTATGCCACAATTAATTGAGTTTATTGACACTTACCATTACTTCCTTTATTCATTGGCTTCAAGGTTATTTACAACGCTTTTAAATTGACACACTGTTTTCAGTAATTATTGACAAGTAATACTCATTTTCCAGTATGGTAAAGGGCAAGATTGACACTAATAGATGTTCAATGATAGTTGCAATAGTGAAGATTACCTAAATGGTAGCGATGTAACTCTATGATCATGAATTATAACAAAGCACTGCGTCTGCAAAAACGCTGGCTAGACCTAATTACGATTACCTGCGTTACAACTATCTTTTAATAGATCGACCTGGAGTTTCCTCAAGAGGCTTTTCTGGCCATCTGTGCTTTGGATACTTTCCTCGCATATCTTTGGCAACATCAAAGTATGATGACTTCCAAAAGTTACCTAAATCGCTGGTCGTTTGAATTGGTCTTTTTGCAGGTGAAAGCAGTTCAAAACGAAGAGGTACTGAATTTTTAGCCAGTAAGGGGGACTCAAGTT
>NZ_JBQSVO010000098.1:0-14490 GCF_052376275.1 Pseudoalteromonas sp. AOP7-A1-14
CCCGCAAGCAGAGAGTTTTTTTGAGACACCTCATAAATACAAAACGTCCGTTTATCGAATCCCATTAGACATTCATCCCTAAGCAGTATTGATACAATATATCATATTATAGATTTCACTTAACTGGAACTATTTATAACTTATTTTTAGCTCCATCAGGAGGTTGACCAATTTTTCCAGTAGTGGGGTTTGTTCATTGTCTCTATGATATGCAACAAACACATCCCGGGATGTGTGGGCCACATCTTCAACATGATAAAGCTCACCTGCCTTTAATTGCTCCCAAACAAGCAACTGAGGAATAAACGCACTGCCGCCGCATTTTAAAATTAAATCGAGTGCTATACGCCCTGTACTGGTTCTAAAATAAGGAGGTGCGTGACCATTAAACTCACGTGCATGCCATAACGAAAAGGACGTTCCCCAATCAACATACACATACTGATTATCGAAAAAGTTCTCACTATTTGCAGCTTCAAAGGCACTAACAGGAATGATTGGTAATTCACATATTCGCTTAACAACAAGTTCATCAACCTTCGGAGGGTCGAACAGCACAGCAAGATCTAATGTACGCTCTAGTAATAAACGAGTGCTTTCTTGTTGAGCCTTAACTTCAGCCACAAGTGACACACCCGGCATCGCAGAGACAATATTAGTAATACCGAACTGCAAAAATGCATCCCAAACATTTGGGGTGCCTGCTAGGCAAATTTGCTTGTGCATATTATCTGCAAGCGCAACATCAACTTTTGCTCTTTGCATTCCGGTTATAATCATTTGTGCGTGGGGTAATAAACGCTCGCCCGGTGCTGTTAGTTGAATATTGTTACGCTGACGAATAAACAGATTAACTCCAAGCCCTTGCTCTAATTGTCGTATCCTAAAGCTTACCGCAGACTGCGTTATATATAAATTCTCTGCAGCTTTACCAAAGTGGCGAGTACGTACCACTTCAACAAAGGTCTTCAATAAATCGATATCCATTACTTACCCTTACGATAAAAATAACTTGTTTAATAAATCACACAACTTACCTCAACTCTAGCTAAGCAATAAGGTATCAGGAAACAACTATGAGCTATGATTTTTACCACTTCGCTAAGCGCTTATTTGCTAACGTCAGTTTTATAATGTTCAGAGTTTTCCAAGCGGATTCGCCCGTAATAGCTACTTTACCTTGCTTAAAACAAGCATATTAGAACAGCATAGTATGGTATTAAAAAGTTTATACAACAAAACCTTCGCACTACCAATGAAATTAAAGAACAACTTTAGCCGTTTTTACTAATGACCATGAAGCCAGCAATACAATTAAGCGTGTTTAGATAAAGAATTTAAAGCGACCCCGTAAAATCAAACCTCACACCTAGAGAAGTCCTCAAAGACTTATCCGTGTACTTTACTAACTACTTTAAAAAATATTTAGTTGTCCGATTAGCCGGGGAAGAGTTTGTGGTTTATTTTGCCAATACGGATAAAGGTGAAGCACTCAAATGTTTAGGAGGGTTTCGACTGTTCCTTAAAAAATAGCCCTGAGTTTACCAATAGAATATTAAATTTACGCTGTCTATTGGCTATGCTCAAGGCAATATAACGCTAAATAATCTGGCTACAACCGCATTGCAGACCAGACACACTCTAAAGCGGTTTAACCACTGCCAGCTTTGCTTGTTGCTTACGCTTTTTAGACTGGTAAAACGAATCCCAGCTAAATATTGCCAGCGCACTCCAAATAAAGGCAAACGTAACCAGCCTTTGGGTATCAAATACTTCACCATAAAATATCACCGCCAATACAAACATAAGGCTTGGCCCAATATATTGGAAAAAGCCCAGAGTAGTATATTGCAAACGCTTAGCTGCAGCAGTAAAGCACAGTAACGGTAAGGTCGTTATGATCCCTGCGCTTATAAGCAATACATTGACCTGCCAATCATTTATAGTTAAATCAGAACTTGTCGTTGGTGCCATAAACCACCAATAAATAAGCGCTACTGGCAACAAAACAACGGCTTCAAGTAGTAGTCCGGGTAAAGACTCAACGGCTAGCTTTTTACGTAATAGACCATAAACAGCAAACGAACCTGCCAATGAAAAGGCCACCACAGGAAACGAACCAAAGCTAATTAGCTGAATAACCACACCACTGAACGCCAATGCAACTGCAATAGCTTGCCACTTTCTAAGCCGCTCACCTAAAAAGAACATACCAAGAAGAACATTTAATAACGGGTTGATGTAATAACCTAGGCTTGCATCAAGCATGTGATTATTATTTACTGCCCAAATAAATAGCCCCCAGTTAAAGCCCAGCAATGTCGCGGTGATCATCAACATCAACATTAGCCTAGGCTCTTTGATTATATGGCGAATACGCGGCCATTGTTGGCGAATAGTTATAATTACCATTAAAAATAGTACCGACCAAATAACCCGATGCATTAAAATTTCAAATGCCCAGATATTCTGTAAAAGCTTAAAATAAATAGGTGCCAGACCCCACATAAAAAAGGCCATACACGCAAGAATAGCTCCTTTACGCTGCTCTAAATCGGTTGACATAACACGCCCTGAACTGTGAAAAAGGCCGCTAGTCTACGCTCTTAAGCTTGGTTATCCAACTAAATAAGTCCCTGTGCCAAACGCAATTTGTACGCCTTGTTCATTGTGTAATTCCATTCTGCACACGCACACCTTATTACCCGCACGAATGAGCCTCGCACTAGCGGTAAACTCCTCCCCTTTTCCTGGGCGTAAATAATCGGTGCGTAAATCAATCGTACCCAAGGTCGCAAGCTTTTGCTGCACTTTGGTAATATCAAAATCAGTTAACTTATTTATTACTGAGGCCGCCGCCAACATACCCCCTACATTATCGAGTACCGCAGAAATAACTCCGCCATGGAGAATCTTTTGTACTGGGTTGCCAATCAATACATCTTGAAATGGAAAACTAATTTGCGCCTGCTCACTATCAAGCGACTTAACACTCAATTGTAAAAATTGATTAAATGGCATTTGGCTTATAAATACATTCGCAACTTGTGACATCAACATGGTTTTATTCATTTTTATTATTCACATTTTAGACTGGTATGATGAGTAAAGCACAATCAACATAAAAGTGCGATAAAAAGCACCTATGCAAGGGGCCATAAAAACACTAAAATGTCGGCGATGAATATTCAAACTCCAACTTCAAGCGCACCTGTTCGTACTGTGCAAGCTATTTTAAAGCAAGTGTTTGGCTACAGCGAATTTCGCGATGGCCAGAAGGCAGTGATAGACGCAGCGTTACAAGGTCAAGATTCGTTAGTACTGCTGCCCACGGGCGGTGGTAAATCAGTGTGTTACCAAGTTCCTGCACTTGCGCTTGATGGCGTTACCGTTGTGATCTCCCCGCTTATTTCTTTGATGCAAGATCAAGTATCACAATTAAGAGCCCTAGGCGTGCAAGCCGCATACATTAATAACAGTTTAAACCGTGATGAGCAGCAGAAAATATACCAACAACTGCATAACGGACTTATCAAATTGCTTTATGTCGCGCCTGAAAAAGTATTACAACATGAATTTAAAGAGCGCTTGAGCCATTTAAAAATCAGCTTATTTGCTATTGATGAAGCCCACTGCGTGTCACATTGGGGCCATGATTTTCGTCCTCATTATTTTCGCTTAAGTGAATTAAAGCAGCGCTTTTCACATATTCCTATGATGGCGTTAACTGCAACTGCAGACAAAGCAACGCGCGTCGATATTATTCAGCAGTTAGGTTTAAACACACCCTATGTCCATACTGGCAGCTTTGATAGACCGAATATTCGCTACACCATCGAAGAAAAATTCAAACCGCTTACACAACTACTACGCTACTTAAAAGATCAAAAAAACCAAAGTGGTATAATTTACTGTACTAGCCGCAAGCGGGTTGACGATATTGCACAAAAGCTTGCAAGTGCAGGACTCAATGCAGCTTCCTATCATGCAGGTATGAGTAATGAACAACGCCAATTTGTGCAAACTGGCTTTGCCCGTGATGATATTCACATAGTGGTCGCAACTGTGGCGTTTGGCATGGGCATTAATAAGCCTAATGTACGCTTTGTTCTGCATTACGACATTCCTAAAAGTATTGAGTCGTACTACCAAGAAACAGGCCGTGCAGGCCGAGATGGCCTTGCCGCTGAAGCCATTATGTATTTTGATCCTGCTGATATTGGCCGAGTACGACGCTTCTTTGAAGATATTGAAGATGAACAACGCCGCCGCGTAGAAGAGCAACGTTTTAATGCAATGGCAAGCTTTGCTGAAGCCCAAACTTGCCGTCGTCAAATACTACTCAATTACTTTAGCGAATATAAACGTGAACCTTGCGGTAACTGTGACATTTGCTTAAATCCGGCAAAAAGTTTTGACGGCACATTAGTAGCACAACAAGCGTTATCGTGTGTGTATCGCGCCGAGCAACGTTTTGGTTTAGGTTATATTGTGGATCTATTACGTGGCGCCAACACCAGCCGTATTCGTGATAATAATCACCATCAGCTCAGCACTTACGGTATTGGTAAGGAGCACAGCAATGAGTTTTGGCTTAGTATTTTACGCCAATTAATCCACCAGGGATTATTAAGTCAAGATATAACCCAAGGTTCAGCCCTTCGCCTAACAGAAGCAGCTCGCGCCATTTTAAAAGGCGAATATGCCTTGCAGCTCGCTGAACCTCGCTTACAAGCTAAGCACGTTTACCAAGATAAGCTTACGCAGTTTAACTATGACAAAAAGCTTTTTGCCAAGCTACGTAACTTACGTAAAGAACTTGCTGATGCGGATGATGTACCACCATATGTAGTATTTAACGATAAAACCCTAGCAGAAATGGCGCAGCTTATGCCCACCAACGACAGTGAATTTTTAAAAATATCAGGGGTTGGTTTTACTAAACTCAATAAATATGGCAGTCATTTCCTGCATGCCATTCGCAATTATTTAGCTACCTCATAGGAAACCAGTCATGACTCAAGCTGAGTTTGATAGCCAACACAATGTAATACTTATTACCCCCAGCGAAATGCCTAACGATGAAGACTTTGAGCTATGGGCCAAATTTTACCTAATGGGCGAGGAGATCACGTTAGGTGATTTTACGCCTGGCGCTGATCGCCATCAATTACGTTTTAGTTATGAACTACAAACATTCAATATACATTATGAACATTATAGCCAAAGTGTCTGGATCACCGCAGAAGGCAGTGACGCAGAGCACTTATTAGCAGCGCTAACTTATTATTTGACCCTATAAATTGTGCTGAGTTACTAATAATAAGCTAGACTTAGTCATTGAGTTAGTGTGTAGTAGTAAATTCATGTCGCAGCCAATATGGAACTATATGGTATTGAATAAAAAGTTTGCCAACATGCTTATAAACAGTTGCTCATTATTTTTATTCGCAACCAATAGCTACGCTGCAAGTGAGCATACAGAATCAGTTGAATCTTGCCGATCACAACAAACATCCTCCCACCATTCGACTAATTTATTACGCCAGCTTGATGGCGACCAACAACTTCCAACTAAAACGGCTAATGCAAAAATAGTCAACATTGAGTTAAAGCAATTAAACATTTTTAATACTGAGTTAGAAGAGGAGGATAACGCCCTCTTTCGTTTTGCTAACGATGTACATATAACCACTGAACATGACGTAATTAACAGCATTTTATTATTTAAGCAAGGCGACGAATATGACCCTCGCTTACTCGCTGAATCTGAGCGTTTATTGCGTCGTCAAAGTTACTTATATGATGCCCGAATTAATGCTCAAAGTGATTGCCAGGGTAATGTCAATGTTACGGTAATTACACGAGATTTATGGACACTTTTACCTGAGATAAGCTTTAGCCGCAGTGGTGGAGAAAATAGCTCGAGCATAGGCTTTCGTGAATCTAATTTATTTGGTTGGGGCAAGCGTTTATCTATTTCTCGCACCAGTGACGCGGAGCGTAATGGTTACTTGTTTGTCTATGACGACCCAAACATTCTTTCAAGCCGTTATCGTGGTCGTGTAGAATACTCAGATAACGACGATGGTAAGCGCCATTTACTTGAACTAACTTATCCGTTTTATTCAATCGATACACCGTTTAGTTATGGATTACTGAGTTTTTCAGATCAACGCGTCGAATATTTATATAACCGCGGTGAAATAATTAGCGAATTTGAACAAAAAACAGACCTTAACCGTATCCACTTTGGCCACTCAAAATCATTAGGTGACGGTTGGACTCAGCGTTTAAGTGTAGGCTATGTACACGAGCAACATCGTTTTGCTGAACTAACAGATACCACCACTGCCATCGCTGAACTACGAGAGCTTAGCTACCCTTACTTAAGCGGTCACTGGTTTGAAGATCACTATATAAAAGTACGTAATTTTGACAGTATTTCTCGCACCGAAGACCTTAATTTAGGCTGGAATATTGAGGGCCTTTTTGGCTATTCAGATGAAAGCTTAAGTAATGACGACAGCCGTTATATCTATTCATTTAACGCTAAAACAGCCCACTTTAGTGGTGACAATACACTTTGGCGCTTTCATACAGATCTCAAAGGCTATTGGAATGATCCACAAGGCCAAGTTGAAAACTTATTCGCCAGTAGCCAAGTACAATATTACCTTAATACCAGTGTTGACCAGTCATGGTATGCCAAAGTACGTTTAGACTACGCAAAAAACCTCACAGCCGATAAACAACTTACTTTAGGCGGCGAAAGTGGCCTGCGCGGCTACCCGTTAAATTATCAACAAGGCGACCGTAGCTTTTTAGTCAACCTAGAAAAGCGCTATTACTGGGAATATGATTTACTACAATTATTTAAGGTCGGCGGAGCTGCATTTTTTGATATTGGCCGCGCTTGGTTTAACAAGAAAAACAATGGTGAAAACGGCCAAGTACTGAAAAATATAGGTGTAGGATTACGCTTTGCACCTAGCCGCGCCAATGCAGGCACTGTCATTCACTTAGATGTTGCCGCGCCACTTGATAACGCTAACGATGTAAATACCCTGCAATGGTTGGTGACGGTTAAGAACTCATTTTAAAAGAAGCTATTAATTTTTAACCATAGGGCTAAACTAGACCCTAAATACAGTTAAGTAGGACTTACCTTGGAATTGTTAGATATTCTCAGCACTCAATACCGCTTAGTCGTTACACTCGCTGCGGTTATATTATTCCCAATATTACTTAAACTAACCAATAAGTTGCTCGAAAAAACAATTAAAGGCAAAGTCGACGAGCACCGAAAGCATCGTGCTGAACTATTACTAAAAATCATTCTTGCCTTTGTAATGCTTTGTTTAGTACTGGTCTTTTGGGGCATAGAGCTACGAGGTTTACTGGTGCTTGGCTCCTCTTTATTTGCTATGTTAGGTGTGGCACTTTTTGCTGCTTGGTCGCTGTTAAGTAATCTAACTTCGTTTTTACTAATGTTTATTCAAAACGACTGCCGTGTCGGCTTTTGGGTGCGCGTGGTCGATGGCGCTAACTTTATTGAAGGGAAAATTATAGAAATGGGCCTAATGAATGTAGTGCTTGAGCATATTGACGGCCATCGAGTTATTTACCCTAATAACCTATTTGTAACTCGTCCGGTGATGGTATTAGCCAAAGAGCCTAAAGCAACTAAAGCACCCGTTATAAAAAAAGTGCTGGGACCAAAAAAGTTCTAACCCAAAAAATTACAAACAAAAAAGCCGCTAACAGTAGCGACTTTTTATTAGCGTTGATCTTAACCCGTTGGTTCATTTACAGCTTGGTTAATTGTTCAGTTCAGCGGTTTTAAGCTCATCTTCAATATCGCTTATTTCACCTATAAAAGTACCTAACTGCTGCTCTACCAAGCTATTTGCATGCGCAAAGTAAGCTAAGTGGAATACCGCATCACCTTCGTTAACTAATGGCAAAGTTTGCTGACCAATTACAATACCACTGCGTGGTGCTAGTAACTCCAGTTCAGAGTCACCCAGCGGGCTACTAATATACGCCAGTACTTGGCCTTTAGTAACACGCTCACCAAGGGATACTTGTGCACGTAAAATGCCATCAACTTCAGCACGAACCCAACTTGTTGAGTCAGCAATAACCGGCTCTGGCAGTTTCTTAGCTCGTTTGCCTCGCACCATTTTTAAGTGACGCATTACATAATCAACACCTTGTACACCCGCAGCAATTGCAATGGGATCAAAGCGTAGTGCTTCGCCTGCTTCATAGGTAATTACAGGAATACCTAAGTTAGCCGCTTCGCTGCGCAAAGAGCCATTACGCAGCGAAGCATCAATTACCGCAGGTGTACCAAATGCTTTAGCCATTTCAGCGGTAGCTTCATCACTTAAATTGGCGCGAATTTGCGGTAAATTAGTGCGATGAATAGCGCCAGTATGTAAATCAATAATATGCGTGCAATTCACCGCAACTTGATTAAAAAAGCCATGCGCCATGCGCCCAGCAATTGAGCCACTTATTGAACCTGGAAAGCTACGATTTAAATCACGGCGATCGGGCAAATAACGTGACTTATGAATAAAGCCAAACACATTAACAATAGGCACCGCGATTAATGTACCGCGTAACTGTTCAGGGTCAATCTTTGCAATTAATTGCCTAACAACTTCAACCCCATTGAGTTCATCACCATGAATTGCTGCACAAACCATCAGTACAGGCCCTGCATGCACACCGTTAACCACTTCAATAGGAATGTTTAACGGTGAGTGGGTGTAAAGCTTAGCGGCTTCAAGGGCCAACGTTTTACGCTCGCCTGCAGCCACTTCTTCACCAAGTAATGTAAACGAACTATTCTTCTTAACCTTTGCCACGCGTTGCGGTCCTTTTGCTTGCGGCTGTTTTCTCAATAAACTCGATAACCATGCCCGCAATATCTTTACCTGTTGCTTGTTCGATACCTTCAAGACCTGGTGATGAGTTAACTTCCATCACTAACGGTCCACGAGATGAGCGAAGTAAGTCAACCCCAGCTACATTCAACCCCATCGCTTTAGCTGCCGCCACTGCTGTTTTACGCTCTTCAGGTGAAATGCGTACCAATGTTGCGCTACCACCGCGATGCAAATTAGAGCGAAACTCGCCCTCTTGAGCTTGGCGTTTCATAGCAGCAATCACTTTATCACCAAGTACAAAACAACGAATATCAGCACCACCAGCTTCTTGAATATATTCTTGCACCATGATGTGTGCCTTCAAGCCCATAAAGGCTTCAATTACGCTCTCTGCCGCTTTACGCGTTTCGGCAAGTACGACACCGATACCTTGCGTACCTTCTAGCAACTTAATAACCAGTGGCGTGCCACCAACCATAGAAAGTAAATCTTTCACATCGTCAGGCTTACTAGCAAAACCAGTTACCGGCATGCCCACATTTTTACGAGAAAGTAGCTGTAATGAACGTAGCTTATCTCGTGATCGAGAAATCGCAACAGACTCATTTAGAGGATAAACCCCCATCATTTCAAATTGACGAAGTACCGCACAGCCATAGAATGTAACTGACGAGCCAATTCGCGGCACAATAGCACCGAACTCTTTTAAGTTTTCACCACGGTAGTGGATTTCTGGTTGCTCAGAGTTAATATTCATATAGCAACGTAAAGCATCAATTACTTTTACTTCATGGCCGCGTTGCTCTGCCGCTTCAATTAAACGTCGAGTTGAATACAAGTTTTTATTACGAGATAAAATACCGATTTTCATAGTTAAACCCTTAACTATCTAGAAAATAAGATAAAGCCGGATCAACGACTATACGATTTTCCATGGCTGTACGCCCTAATAACATTCTAAATTTCATACTTGCACGACTTGTTAGTGTCATCTCAATAGGCCAACTTTGTCCACCAGCAAAAACTGTAGTTTCAATAAAGTAGCGTAGTTCTTTTTGCCCACTTGAGCTGGTTACGTGCTTATGCTTTTTTACTTTAGCCTGACACTGCACTTTATAGTCAAGGTTGTCTTGTAGCGGCTGCGCTATAAACTTCACCCATTTTTCCCCCTCATACTCATACTCTTGAATATCAAGTGCATGAATACATGAAGTACGTGCACCGGTATCAATTTTCGCTTTTATTTCTTCGATACCAAGCGCGGGTAAACTTAACCACTCACGCCAACCGACCACTAACTTTGTCGTCATAAATGCGCCCTTTAATTAAAAAATGCTTTATACGTTAGCTGAGAAAAAACACCAACAAAATAAATTCATCGACTCTACAAATTTTTTCGATTGACCCAACGTACTTTATAATTAACTATATTAACCATACAGTAATAATGGAGATTTACTATGTTCAACGGTTTGCTGCATGCACTACATCTTGATGGTCAAGGAGGTGTAAAAAAAATTGCAAATCCCCAAGTCCTTCAGAATTGGCGTCCAGAGCAAGGTAAACTTTGGGTGCACCTTGATTATAGTCAAAGTGAGGCGATAGATTGGCTTAAAGGCTGTGAGTTTTTAACCGATTATGAGCTGGAGTCTTTAACTGCAGATGAAACAAGACCTCGCCTTACAAAGGCAGCTAATGGCTGCATGCTGTTTTTACGTGGAGTGAATTTAAACCCAGCGCAAAGCCCTGAAGATATGGTGTCATTACGTCTGTTTATTAATGAAAATGTGCTTATTACCACTCGTAAACGTCGTTTATTATCAGTGCAAGATGTACTAAATACATTTGAAGATGGCAATGGTGCGCATAATATTTCACAGCTTGTCACACAACTTGCACAAGACCTGACCTCGCGCATGCAAGATGTAATAGATGACCTTGACGACACACTCGATACTTTTGAAGAAGAAATAGACGAGCCCAGTAAAAAGTTTAACAACCAAGGGTTATCACAACTCCGCCGCCAAACGGTTGGCTTAAGACGCTACTTAAAACCACAAAAAGAAGCGCTTTGCACTTTAATGAGCAACACCTTTAACTGGCTTAATGATGAAGATAAACCACGTTTAAATGAAACCACTAACTTACTCATTCGCTATATTGAAGGGTTAGACAGCTCAATTGAACGAGCGCAAATAATTCAGCAAACAATTACTAATCAGGTTTCTGAGCAACTTAATCAACGTATGTATGTAATGTCGGTTGTGGCCGCATTATTTTTACCTCTAGGCTTTTTAACCGGTCTTTTAGGGGTTAACGTGGGAGGCATCCCTGGTACTGAAAACCCCTATGCCTTTAGCGCATTTGTAATATTTTTAATCGTGCTAACCGGTGGTATAGGTGTTTACTTTAAAAATAAGCAATGGCTTTAATTTCATCAAGGCGAACTTTATGTTCGCTTTGCTCTTTAGTTGATAAATCATAACAATTAGATCCACCATCCAACTATCGGTAACGCGTAACTCGCTTTTTAGCTAATATAGTCACTACAATCAATGCACTCAATGACAATTGTCCACACCACCAAACAATAGCCGAGCCCGTGCTTAATTGTGTAACATTTATAAGCAACGAAAGGCTGATAATAATCAATCCAGTGACTAAATACACTTGCTCTCTAACAGAGGATATTGGAGTCAACGCAAACGTTTTACGATGTCTTGCCATACCTAAGGCTAATACTGTGAAGCCGACAAAACTAATAATTAAACTAATAAATAATATCATCAACGCGGTTCCACAAGCTGGTGCTTTTTCAGCATATCACCGGCATAAAGCGCTGCACTTGACACTGTAATACCTATAATAATAATTAAACTACAACGCATTAATTTATTGCTAGCAAATATCCACATTACTAAGCAGCAATACAAAATAATGCCAATTAACATCAGCCATAACATCAATGTCGCTTTGCTCAAAGCAAATAAAGCACTCCCAAGGCTTGCCACCCCAGCGATAAATACACTTAAAAAAACAAATCCTACAACACTTGCCAGCACTACACGCCATAGTGTTTGCATACGCTGAGTATTACTAATTTTTTGAAGAGCCTTGATTATCATTGTGAGACTCCTTGTGTTTGTGCTTTAGGACGGGAGGTAATAGCTGAAGTTTGGCCTTTGCGTCTTACTACTCTGGCAATATAAATGAACAACCCGCCGGTAAAAAATAACAATAAATCCATAAACAGCAAAGTCGCATCTCGGTCATATTGGTAGTGGATAATATTTCGTGAGGTAGAGAAAATACTGACTACAGGTAATGCCAAATAGCTTAAGCCTGTTATAAAGCTCAGCTCTTGCCAACTTTGTTTAATCCCTCTTAGTAACGGATAAATAAACGCTACAAGCCAAACAATAAAAAAATAATGAATTTCCCATTCTGCGCGACCTTCGAGCTGCAAAGGCAATAATCGGTTTGCGGTAAAGTACCCAGCAACAGCTAAAGGCAACCCAATTACTGAGCCTATATTCATTACATCCATGGTTTTGTAACCCCACTTATAGCGTGGATTGGCTTTTTGTTTACGTTTATTTGCCCATAGCAACAAACCCGTTGCCACCATTATGGACCCCATAATGCCAGATAAAAAATACAGCCAACGCGTTGTAATATCAGCAAAACGTCCTGCGTGTAGACTTATCATAGTACGGCGCGCTTGCTCTGCTGCGTTGGTTACAGCAGTATCAGATAATAATTCACCACTTACGCCATGAAAACGAAGAGTACGATAATCAGAGGTTAACGCTGTAGTGGCATTTTCATAAACTTCAACCATGGCATTACTGTCTCCAGGATGGCTAACAACAAGCGAACCAACTCCACTATGACCTAGTTGGGCTTTGGCTTGGTTGTATATTTCCCCTAGGTTCACCAACGGCGCAGACTGTCCGGTCGCTTTCAAAGCAGGTGTTTGTTCAGTAAGTGCTGAAAAAAAACTGCCTCTGTCGCTATCACCCATATTTATTGCCCATGAGAAATATATAAGCATTAGCGTCACTATGCCGGTATAGGTAATCATAATATGAAAGGGCAATGCCAACACTGAGCACACGGTATGGCCATTCAACCAACTCTTGCTGCCTTTATTAAATTGCAGGGTAAAAAAGTCTTTAAAAATCTTTTTATGGATCACAACACCAGAAAAAATGGCTATCAGCATTAAAGTGGCACATATTCCAACCAGCCATCTTGCATAAAACGCTGGCATATAATGCAAATCAAAGTGAAAACGATACAAGAACTCACCACCACGAGATGCACGACTTGCAATTTTTTGCCCTTGCTGATCAAATCGCGCAACGCTAAAGCGTCCTTGAGTATTTTTATCACGCCAATAAGTTGTGATAGGTGAAAAGCGCTGTGTCGGAGGGATTATTGTCCAGCGGGAGGCACTTTCTGTGTGCTCTTGAAGGTATTGCTGAGTATGAGTAATGGCCTTATCAGGCGCAGTGATCTCTGCGACTTCTGGTTGCATCCACTGCGTTATTTCATGCTGAAAATACGCTAATGTTCCCGTTAAAAATACTGCGAATAAAAGACAACCAACCAGCACCGAGCTCCATGTATGCAGCCAGTTCATACTATCTCGAAAACGCGCTTTCACATGTACGTCCTAAAATGAGTTGCGAGTAAACATAAAGGGCGCTGTTAACGCCTTTACAGTAAGACGGGCCTTAGTTTGCAGGCCCAACGTAATAATAAATTAGAATTTATAGATAAAACTTAATAATGCATTGCGCGATGTACCATAACGATAGTTATTGTAATAACTCGCCGTGATATAGCTATAAGAGATGAGTTTAGACTACACGCCTAATGCACTTCAAAACTGACACTTACAATATTATATGTACTGTCAACCTGATTACCGGCAATCATGGCCTTCCCTTCAACTGGATAATCGCTAGAAATAATATACGTACCCTCCTCTTTGGTGGTTATAGTCAGCTGGCCATTTTTATCTGTTTTTGCTTTTACTTGCTGACTCGGTGTCTGTATTAAAACGTCGTGCTCATTAACAGGATTATTTTTGTAGACTAAGGTAAAGGTGTTGCCTTGTGACTTTGTTGGTACAAATTCGAGATTTTGTTTCGCTTGAGTATCTTCACGTCCTGCTTTGGCATAAAGTTTAGCGGCTTGAAGTTTATCAACCTCTTGCTCAGACGCTTTTTTCATTTTCCAAGGCTCCCATAGATCATCAGTATAAGCTCTTACGTCTCCTTGCTCTTTAAGCGCAGCGGACCAATAATTTTGATGCTGAGTAAGTGCTAACGCCGACTGCGTTGAATTTAAAAATACTTTTGTGTTTTTAAGTCCTGCAATTTTGTCACCCGATTCAGGCTCTCCCGGCTCACCTAAATAAAGCCTTACACTATCAGTCGCTGACTTCTCTAGCCAAATTTCATGTGCGTGAGCCATGTTACTAAAAATAATAAGTCCCGAAATAAAAAGTAGTTTTTTTAAACTTAGCATAGAGCTTCCTTTGAGTTTATTTTGTAGTTTGTTATTCAACAGTGTGGAAAAC
>NZ_JBQSVO010000099.1:0-14374 GCF_052376275.1 Pseudoalteromonas sp. AOP7-A1-14
AAGCATTCTTATGCATGTTACTTGTTGCATTTATATTTTTTATTAATGGTAAACTTAGTTATATATTGCAGGGGTCTACTTTAACAATCATGTTTATATTAACCCCATTCGTTTTTTTGGCTGGTATTATTTCACTCGTCATTACAAAAAACGCACTACAATGGCGATGTAACCCTTTGAGGTTTCAGTAAATAACACACCAAATTCCAATCCTATCGGCTGAAATTTTTTGATGATTCAGCTGATGCTCAACAGTCATATTCGAGCATAGATTAATATACGAGTGAGCTTCGGCTCTCTTTTAAATTACAAGGATAAGTATGTTAAAAAAAATAGGACTAATAATCTCTACAGTGTTGTTGTTACAAGGTTGTACTGATTCAAAACAAGTTGTCGGTGTAGTGCAGGGTTCTGTGAACGCTGACTTTCAATCAGACTTATTCCGCGTTGATCTCATAATTGAAGATATGAATGATACGTGTACCATTTTATTGTCTTTAGCTGGTCAAGATTTATATAACCCTACCAATGAAAAAGAACTCCTTAAGGGGGTTACCTGTCTACGCAATGATGGCGTACTGTTAGCCGGCGTTCCACAGGTTGAAAGCTTTACTTGGTCACCGGTTGAAGGAGGGGTTGAATTTACTATCGATGCAACGGCTCAAAGTAATGATTATGATAATTTAAATATTACAACTAATTCTCCCTTATTTATAAAGTACAGGAAGTAAAATAATGAAAATTAAAATAGTTACGCTGCTGGTAAGTTCTTCATTAAGTCTTTTTGTTGCTGCGGATGAATCTAATGTAAATATTGTGGCCGAAAATAATTCTGATCCAGTTTTTATCTAAAGTTGTAAGCTTTTTCGTAAAGCCAAAGCTGATAAAGATATTGATACGCTAATGAGTTTTGTGCACTTAGAGTTTAAAAATACCGAGCAACGAAAGGCAAGAGCGATTAGCACATTAACAAAATATGCAGATAGTTACCAACAGTACTCTCAGAACCCGAACTATGAAGTTATTAGCATGGAGCTTTCTAAAAAATGAAAGAGGGTTACGCTGCGGTAAATATCAAAGCGAAATATGGCGAAAAAAAATTCGTTTCCACAAAATGTGTATTTGAAAATGTGGGTACTAATAAAATGGAACATTTTGCTTTCATCAAGCTGACTTAAACCATGTAGTATAAATAATACATTTCTAAAATTATATTTTTTACATTATTTGCACCGTTGTCGTATAGTGCGATTGCAAACACTCCTAAACAAAGTTACTTTGAAAACAGAGGTATGTCTGCATGGGAGAGTTTGCAATCAGGAGATAAACAGGCTTTATTTGACCATTTTTCGCCTAAATTACAAAGCTGGAAAGATGGCAAACCTGCATTGGAAGAAATTGACCGTATCTTAAAAGGTTATAACGGTGATTAGACTCAAAGTAAGCTTGATGATCTTAATATAACCTTGATAAGTAGTAATGGTATAGGACCTGATGGTACTGAAACAAAGACCGGCCTTCAAAACTCGGTTTACCATAATTAAGTTTATTTTTAGTGGTTATCTGGACTCAATATTTATTTAAAAGTAGTTGATTATAATGAATTTCATAGAAAAAAAATTACAGCACAACGTGCAGTACTGCCTAGCACATAAGCGAACTATACCTTATACATCGATTAAAGCATTCTTATGCATGTTATTTGCTGCATTTATATTTACATTTTTCATTGATGGTAAACCTAGATATGTAATGCAGGGGTCGAGCTTAACGAGTATGTTTATATTAACGCCATTTGTATTTTTTGCGTTGGTACTTTTACAATCTTCATTACAAAGAACGTATTATAATGGTGATGTTTTCTTAACTCGTAAAGGCATTTTGATGCCTGACTTTAAAGGTAAGCGTGAAGCTTTTACAGCTTATAATAATATTGACTCAATAGTCCTTTATTACTTTCCTCTCACTCCATTATTTTCAAAAGGGCCTTACCTTAGTACCCACTTTGCAGTAAAAGATAAATCTGGTAATGAACTGGGTGTACATACTTTTAACTTAAACGACTATCAGCTAGTAATAGAATATCTAACCTCTACTCACAAGGTATCAATTAATCATCGTTTTTCATGGTGGGTTTTGAGTTATTTATTACTCATCCCAATGGGATTATTGCTTGGGTTTATTGTGTAGGTTTTTATCCTACATGAATCCAGGCTTGGGCTTGAACAAACTTTGCTCAGCAAGATCAATAGCTATTTAAGAAACAAAATGAATTTTTAAATATCTATTTTATTAGCAAATAATTTCACTTCGTTAACGTTAACTTAAGTTACATTGTTTTAATCTTAACTGATTGATAAGTACGTTTGCTGAACCTTTTAAAAACAGACAAACAAACGTTTTGATAAACATAAATATGAAGGAAAGGTAGGTTATGCATAACGGATTTAAATTAGCAGGTTTTGTCTCTCTAATCGTGTTTAATACTCAAGTGTTAGCAAAAGCGCATAACATGACTTTAAAATACGAAATAACAAAAGATAATGGGCATTACGCTGATATAACTGTAAGAGTTAACGATACCTATTTAAGAACTGATTATAAGTTAGCCAATAAAAATTTGACCGAAATGACAGTGAAGTGGGATGGTCAATATATACTTGATCACAATAAAAAATCAGCTTATTTTTTAGACTATAATACCACTAATAAAAAAGCAGAAACAGCATTAAACAAAATGGCATCGCAAGCGCCAAATTTTACTGCTGAGCAAATTTTTTCAATGAGTATTGATCCAGCTAACGATGAGGACGAATATATTGAATACTCTAAGTCTGGAGATAACAAATTAAAAGGTGAACGGTATTCAAACTTTATTCACGAGATTGGCTATTTAGAAGTACCAAATAAGTATGTTACTCAACAGCAATATGATTGGTTACTATCGAGAACGCTTGAAGATCGTAAATTTGGTCAAGGCTTTGTGATGGTTCTTGAGCAACCTATAACAGAAGTGATGCGTAGGTTAAACTACCAGTATCCTGTGTTTCCCGTTTATTTAAAAACTAATAATTTTATATTGCAGCTTAAATCTGTTGATACTGACCCTCTATCAGGCGAAGCGCTTGCGGTTGATGCTGGGTTAGTTAAAAAAGATGTTACCTTAGGCTCTATGAAATTTGTTGAACAGCTATCTGAGGGCATCGCTCAATAGAGGTTCACAATTGAACAGTATGTAAATTATGTGCTGTAACCTTTGTACGAGGTTACAGATATATATTTAAGTTTTAGTCTTTATTGGACGCTACTCAAACTTTATTTCTTAATACAGTTTTGAGTAGCGAACTTTGTATTTTGACAAGGCTATAAATCAATCATCAAAACATTAGTATAATGATTTTAAAAAGGGCTGCTTTTGCCGATCTTATACTGTCCCTTTTTTAAATATTAATTTGGCTTGGTAAATGCGTTATTCTTTTTCGGTGTTAAGCTTACTATTTAGAAGTAATAAAATATTTTTATTAACCATCCTCGTTTTTGCAATTCTAGCGGTTCCGACGTTATATACATTCGAAAAAAAAGTTCGTCATGATGTTTTTAATAGTGAAAAAATTAATTTAGAACATGAGCTAGATAATAAAGCGCAGGCATTTAAAGGACGCCTACAAGATAGTGTCAATGCTATTCGTTTTTTAAATGTTACGCCTTCTATTGTTGGTATTAGCCGTACTATCCACAATAACAACATTGATCCTTTATATGGCATCAATGTTGATGTTTGGCAGGAGCGTCTTGCTACAACATTTATGGGCTTTATGCATACCGATGAACACCTTTCACAAGCACGTTATATTACTCTTGCAAATAAGGGTAAAGAGTTGGTTAGGGTAGACCGAGTAGGCCAAACAATTTCACGTGTGCTAGGGGAGCAATTACAACAAAAGGGTCAACGCGATTATATAGTAAAATCCGCTGTTCTTGATGACCAATCCGTTTATATCTCGCCTATTAATTATAATCGTGAAAATGGTGAAATTCAGGTTCCTTATGTTAGCACCTACCGCCTAGCTAAGCCTGTATTTGATGCACAAGGTAATGTATTTGCAGTTCTAGTTACTAATTATTTTGCTGAAGAATTACTACAAAGTCTAAAGGTTGACTTACCTGTAGGTGTAAACACTTATTTATTAAATAATAATAATCAGTTTTTATCCCATCCTAATACAAAACTGCCTTTTGCTTTTGAATTTGATGAAACGGCTAATTGGTCAAGTGAATTTAATCGTAATCAGGATATGAACGATAAAAATACACTTTCACTGACTAATTTCCCCGAACAATATTATCTGAAACATCAAATTACACTTGACGATAATGTCACCATGCTACCATTAACGCTGGCCGTTTCGATTGATACGCAGGTTTTATTAGATGAAGTTGCTGATCGTCGTTATAACTTTATACTCATGCTTTTTTCGTTGTTTGCTACTTTACTTTTATTAGTTTGGTTGTATCAGCGCTATATAAATCGTCAATTAGAATTAGATTCTCTTAAAGAGCAAAATACTAAGATCATCGAAGGTTCTCTTGACCCGATTATGTTAGTCGATGACCATGGTGTGATCAGTCATGGAAACCAAGCTGCACAAACAAGTTTTAATTTAGTAAAAAACAAAACAAGTTTTATATCTTTGTTTGCTTTAGATGAACAGGATAAAAATTGCTTGGATGAAACCTTAACGCAAGGAAAGAAGTTACCTTTTGAAGCTATTTATTATGATCAACAAAACACCCCATGTTATTACTCAATTACATTAACTCGGGTATTTGACGTTTTTACTCAACGTAACCAAGTTGCGGTTATTTTACGTAATATTAAATTTTTAAAACAAACTCAACAAGCGCTTGAGAAATTAAACGGAACACTTGAATTAAAAGTTTCTCAACGCACTAATGAGCTACAAGCTGCGACCGCACAAGCATTAGCTGCAAGCCAAGCAAAAAGTGATTTTGTTGCAAATATTTCTCATGAAATACGCACACCAATGAATGGTGTTTTGGGCATGCTCGAGATGCTCAAAAAAGATCCGCTAACGAGTGAACAATTACGATTTTTGGGTTTAGCTGCTAAAAGCGCTAACTCGTTAATGACATTAATTAACGACATTCTTGATTTTTCAAAAATTGAAGCGGGTAAGTTAGATATAGACCATCATAGTTTCGATGTTGTGACGGTTTGTAGTGATATGGTGACTTCGATGGCGCTTCAAGCGCAGCGTAAACGGTTAGAGGTAATAGTTAACACCGACAAAATAGTCGATCGTCAACTAATAGGTGATAGTCACCGATTAAAACAAATTTTAATTAATCTATTTAACAATGCAATTAAATTTACTCATCACGGAGAGGTTAGCTTAACTTTAGATTTCGAAACACTTGAAAGTAATGAAATCATGATGAATTTTGCAATTAAAGATACTGGAATAGGTATAGCTCAAGAAAATATTGATAAGTTATTTAATGTATTTACACAAGAAGATAACAGTACAACGCGCCACTTTGGCGGAACTGGTTTGGGGTTATCAATTTGTCGTAAATTAGCTCGCTTAATGGATGGCGATATCATTGTAAGCAGTGAAAAAGGCAAGGGCAGTTGTTTCACTGCTAAAATAAAAATGCAAATTGATCCGCAAAGAAAAATAGCAAGGCCGGTTCTACTTGATAAGCCAATTAACGTTTTAGTAATGATCAAAAATGATCGTGTTTATGCTAATACCGTTAACCTCTTGCGGGCCAGTGGTGATATTCAAAGTGATGCTATTGTGCGTCTTAATGATAATGAGCAATTTGAAGAGATTACAGCTGATCTCGTTTTAATCGATGAAACTGAACCACGTTTAACAAAGGTGCTTTACCTTTGCGATGAATCACGCCAGCATATCTTTATTTTAACTGACTTTTTAAATAATAAGCCTAAAATAATAGATAATAAGCCTAACGTTCATCGTATAACTAAACCATTCACTCAAGATCAACTTACTTTTAATTTAGCGAGTATTTGGGCTGAGAATAGGTTAGAAAAATTACCGAAAGTTAAGAGTCAAATAAAAGAAGAAATCCAAGATCTGTCGGCCTTTAGTGTTTTATTAGTCGACGACAATATGATTAATACAGTGGTAGCAAAGGCAATTTTACAAGAAACAAACATTAAAGTGACTATTGCAAATGATGGCGTTGATGCATTAGAGCAGTTGGCTAAAGCCAAAAATAGTTTCGATATCGTTCTAATGGATTGCCAAATGCCTAATATGAATGGTTACGACGCAACATCAGCTATTCGTCACGGTAAATCTGGTGAAACGTATAGAACTATTCCAATTATTGCAATGACTGCTAGTGCAATGGCGGGGGATAAAGAGCGCTGTATTGCAGCTGGAATGAGCGATTACATAACCAAACCGATTAACTCAGCCACCTTGAAAGAAAAGCTAACAAGGTGGCTAAAAGTATAAATAGTTATGGTGGAGCTAGGTATTTAGGTAGGGATATTAGAGTTTAGTTTGGCTGGTGTTAATGACAATTACACAACGCTTTTACGATCAATCTATGATCCACCTAGTATGGTTTGGGAATAATTTAAGAGTTATTTTATTATTGAAATCATGGCCACTTTATAAAGAGGTTATAAATTTAAGACGCCCATAATAAAAAACCGCTTTCGCGGTTTTTTATTATCTAAACTCAAAGAGGTATAAGTAAGTATTATACCTTAAGTAGGTTATTTAAGCCGTTATCGCTTCTTTGATATACGTGACAGCATCACCTAGATCAATCATTTTCTTTTCCCCTGTGCGACGGTTTTTAAGCTCAACTTTATTTTCATCAAGGTTGCGCTCACCAATAACTAATGTGAATGGCACACCAATTAACTCCATGTCGTTAAACATCACGCCAGGTCGCTCTTTACGATCATCAAATAACACATCAAGGCCGGCAGATTTTAAACCATCGTAAAGGTCATTGGCAATATCTGGAATGCGATGCGATTTATGCATATTCATTGGCACAATGGCTAAATCAAATGGCGCGATAGGTTGTGGCCAAATTATCCCGTATAGATCGTTATTTTGCTCTATTGCCGCAGCAACGATGCGGGATACTCCAATACCATAACAACCCATGGTCATTATTTGGTTTTTACCTGTTTCGCTTAATACGCCGGCTTTCATTGCTTCTGAATACTTAGTGCCAAGTTGGAAAATATGGCCAACTTCAATACCACGTTTAACCTGTAAAACGCCTTGACCACAAGGACTTGCATCACCTTCAACAATATTACGGATATCTGCAATTTGATATTCAGTTACATCACGATCCCAGTTAATGCCGCTCAAGTGCTCGCCGTCTTTATTTGCGCCCGCTACAAAGTCAGCCATTACATTAGCTGTACGATCAACAATAATCGGCATGGTTAAACCAACAGGGCCTAGTGAGCCTGCTTTTGCACCAATGGCTGAAATGATGTCTTCTTCTCTCGCTATTTCAAGAGGAGCAGCAACCAACGGGTGTTTTTCAGCTTTTAACTCATTCAATTCGTGGTCGCCTCGTAATATAAGCGCAACAAGACCACGTTTACCGTCTTCGTCAGGAGCACCATATACAATCAAGGTTTTAACACAGCGATGTGGCTTAACACCATAATGCTTTTTAAGTTCGCAAATAGTTTTCGCGTCAGGTGTAGGAAATGCCTTTAGTTCTTTTGCCGCTTCAGGGCGTGAGTGATTTGGAGCAAGCGCTTCTGCTTTTTCGATATTCGCAGCGTAATCACTGCTATCACTAAAGGCAATTGCGTCTTCGCCAGATTCAGCCAAAACATGAAACTCATGAGAAACACTGCCCCCAATTGAACCAGTATCAGCAATGACAGGACGGTAGTCTAGGTTTAAGCGCTCAAAAATATTGCAATACGCTTTATGCATTGCTTGATAAGTCGCATCTAAGCATTCATCACTTAAATGGAACGAATAAGCGTCTTTCATGGTGAACTCACGCGCACGCATCACACCAAAACGAGGACGACGTTCATCACGCACTTTAGTTTGTACTTGGTAAAGTGTGATTGGCAGTTGTTTGTATGAGTTTATTTCTTTACGAACAAAATCAGTGATCACTTCTTCATGAGTTGGGCCAAGTGCAAAAGGGCGGTTATGGCGGTCATTAAAACGTACCAGTTCATCACCAAACTGGTCCCAACGACCAGACTCTTCCCATAAGTCAGCGGGCTGAATAACTGGCATGAGCATTTCAATTGCGCCTGCCTTGTCCATTTCTTCGCGAACAATTGCCTCAACTTTACGCAAAACCTTTAAACCTGAAGGCAACCATGTGTATAAACCAGAGGCAACGCGGCGGATCATACCTGCGCGTAGCATAAGTTGATGCGATACAATTTCCGCATCAGATGGCGTTTCTTTAAGTGTAGCGAGTATATATTGACTGGTACGCATGGCTATTCCGATAGTTATAAAGTTTTTATTTCAATAAGCGCATAAGTTTACCAGTGGTTGCATTGACACTAAAGCGCTAAGTGCGCTTTTTAGCTATTTTCTATATGACTTACATAGTTATGTTCGCCATTCACTTGCCAGCGGATATTAAAATCATACAAGCTCATACCGTAACTTTGCTCACCGCCTTTTTGTTTTTTATAAGCTGGGCGAGGATCTTGTTTTAATACGTTTGTTATAAAGCCTTTAAGCTCGGGGTAATCACGTTGTAAAGTGATAAAGTTTAATGCTTCTGGGCTAAACTCCACACTCATTAGCGTTTCAGGGCGCGTATCGGCAAAACCGGCGCTTGCATCTGTCATGGCATCTGAGTAGGGTAAGTAAGGTTTGATATCTAATATAGGTGTGCCGTCGAGTAAGTCAATGCCAGATAGTAATAGCGACAGCTGATTATTTTTATATTCAATACCTTCAAGCTTCACGGCACTCATGCCAATGGCATTTGGCCTAAAAGTGGCACGCGTTGCAAAAACACCTTTACGTTCATTGCCACCAAGGCGAGGTGGGCGCACCATTGCCGAGTAGCCTTTGTCTGCGGTTTCATGAAACCTAAACAGCAACCAAATATGGCTAAATTCATCAATACCTCTTACGAACTCTTCGCGATTAAAGTCTTGGGTAAATACTAGTTTCGCTTTTGCTTCTGGTACAAGTCGAGGTTGGCGAGGGATAGCAAATTTTTGTTTGTAAGGAGACTGAATGTGACCAACGGCCGATAATTGATAATCGCTCATAGTGTGTCATTGAATAATAAGTATGAACGTATTTTACATGTATAATTTATTCTGTGTATAGGCAAAAGGCAGCTTGCGCTGCCTTTAGTTTTTAGACTTATTGGTCTAAATGTTAAAACATGTACTGGAATGATACTGATGCAACGTCCATATCTGGGTCAATATCGTCTTCTAATTCATAACGCTCGTACTCTAAACGCACTTGCATGTTTGTGGTAAATGCGTACTCAATACCCGCACCGTAGAATACATCGCCGCCGTCTTGGTCTGCGCTGATGCTGCCTAATTCACCCAAGTCTTGCGTTACTTCTGCATCCCATTCAAACCAACCGCCTTTACCATAAATCGAGAAGTTGTCTGTCAGTGGTGCAGCTAATCGCGCTGCTAAAGAAACACCATCGATTTCTGCTTTGCTGTCAAAGTCACTTACTTCATCAAAGTTTTGATAAGCAAGTTCAAGGCTGAGGTATTTGTTAAATTGCGTACCTACATAACCTTTAAGCATTTGTGCATCATCATCGAAGTCGATATCGTTTTCTGAATCTTCAAACTGGAAAGAATATTGCCCGTAACCAATACCCGTATAAATACGTGGAGAGTCCATGTCAGTAATGTCTGCGTGGGCTGCGTTACCAAAACCTAGTAATGCTAAAGAAAGTGCAGAGAGTGAAATTGATTTGATCATTTAATAGCTCCTTTACAAAATAAATTAGCAGAATATTTCTGCTTTGGTTTTAACTTTCATTTTACTAATTGCAATAAGAGTATTGCATCGAGCGTGCCAATTACATTTAGGGTAAATTTTGTGGTTTTTTATAGCAAAATGATTTTTTATTAATCTGAATGAGCGTAGTTTGTTCGCTCATTCAGTTTCAAGGAGGCAAATATTTCAAAGTGGATGGTAGGTTTTACAAACTGCAATCAAGGCGTTGTATTGTTGAGTAAAGTTTCAGTCTCGATAGCAATTTGTTTCATTTTAATGGCGTAGTTTTCTATTTTCTTTTCATCAGCGGTATTGGCTGTATAAGCTGGTACTGCAATTGGATAACCGGCTTCGTCCATGGCAATAAAACTAATTACACAATGGTTTGTTTCAACTAAGTTTTGTGTTTTCGGGTCTCCGCAGCGTACTTGTATAAAAATTTGCATACTGGTTTTACCGGTATGGGCAATACGCGCTTCTACTTCAACTATTTGTCCCACAAGAATAGGGCGCTGAAACTTTACTCCCGCCACTGATACAGTGACACAATAATGGCCGCTCCAACCCGCTGCGCAAGCATAGCCCGCTTGGTCAATCCATTTCATGACTACTCCACCATGGACTTTACCACCGAAATTGACATCGGTAGGTTCAGCTAAAAAACGAAAAGTAACACTTGATGACGGCATAAACTTACTCTTGATAATTAAATAGTTATCTTTAGCATAGCGCAAAAAAGGGGCCGAAGCCCCCTGCAATTTAGGATTTATTTATAAAAACAGTATAAAGCTACATATTAGGGTAGTTTGGACCACCAGCCCCCTCGGGCGTGACCCACGTTATATTCTGGCTAGGGTCTTTGATATCGCAAGTTTTGCAGTGCACGCAGTTTTGCGCATTGATCACAAACTCGTCTTTACCTTCAACTTGTTGCACTTCGTAAACACCAGCAGGGCAGTACCGCTGCGCTGGTTCATCGAATTTGCTGAGGTTAACTTTAATCGGGATTGACGCATCTTTTAATTTCAGATGACATGGCTGGGATTCTTCATGATTGGTATTTGATAAGAATACCGAAGAGAGTTTATCAAAGCTCAGTTTGCCATCAGGTTTTGGATAATTAAATTTTTCAACCGATGCAGCGTCCACTAAGGTGGCATGATCTGGCGTATTGTCTTTAAAAGTAAAAGGTAAGCCACCATTAAACAGGTTTTGATCAAGCGTGTTATAGGCACCCCCCATAAATTTACCGAGCTTGTGCATCACTGGGCCAAAGTTACGTGACTGATGTAGCTCTTTATAGGCCCACGATGTCTCAAAAGCGCTTTTAAATGAACTTAAGTCAGTGTGCTCTTCACCTTTTGCTAGTGCATCAAAAATTACATCGGCGGCGACCATGCCTGACTTCATGGCGGTGTGGTTGCCTTTAATTTTTGCAAAATTTAATGTACCTGCCTCACAGCCAACCAGTAAACCGCCGGGAAAGTGCATTTTAGGTAGTGAGTGTAAACCGCCTTTAGTAATAGCACGTGCCCCGTAAGCTATGCGCTCACCGCCTTGAAGTACATTTTTAAAAGTGGGGTGGTGTTTCATGCGTTGAAACTCATCAAACGGGCTTAGATGTGGATTACTGTAATTTAGGTCAATAATTAGGCCGACGACGACTTGATTGTCTTCGCTGTGATACATAAAAGCGCCGCCATTGGTGTCACCGCTTAGCGGCCAACCAGTACCGTGAACCACTTTGCCTTGTCGATGTTTGCTGGCATCTACTTGCCAAATTTCTTTAAAGCCTAAACCATAATGTTGAGGTGAGGCGTCTTTATCTAGCGCAAACTGGTTAATTAACTGCTTACCTAAGTGGCCGCGGCACCCTTCTGCAAATACGGTGTATTTCGCTCTAAGTTCCATCCCTGGCATGTAGCCATCTTTTTCATTGCCGTTTTTATCTAGACCCATATCGCCAGTAATAATACCTTTAACAGTATCATCTTCTATAAGCAGTGAGTGGGCGCTAAAGCCTGGGAATATTTCTACTCCGAGGTTTTCTGCTTGTTCTGCTAAAAATCGGCAGACGTTGCCCATGGAGACAATGTAGTTTCCGTCATTATGAAATGTTTTAGGTGCGGCAAAGTCGGGTAAGCGAGTCGCTTTTTCACTATTATTAAACCAATAGATTTCATCGTTTGTAACTTTTGTTTTAACTGGCGCACCTAGTTCTTGCCAATTTGGCAGTAATTCATCAAGCGCGCGGGTTTCAAATACAGCACCTGACAATATATGTGCACCTACTTCAGAGCCTTTTTCGACTACACAAATCATTAACTCTTGTTGCTTTTGTTGTGCTTGCTGCGCTAAACGTATTGCAGTAGACAAACCTGCAGGCCCTGCGCCTACGATAACAACATCAAATTCCATGGTTTCGCGTTCGACCATATTAAACCTCTCTCAGTGACGGACCTGTGCCGTTATTATGTGGCTATTTCATACTTGCAAATGAAACGTTACAGGTGGTGAATAGTTTAAGGTTATTTTAGGTTGACGTTTACGTCAACAGGAAGTAGTCTGAATTCATAAAATAAATAAGTTGACGTGTACGTCAGCTTGTAGTTCAAAATGATAATGGAGTTCACATGAAAGTTCTCGTGCCTATAAAAAGAGTGATTGACTACAACGTTAAAGCGCGTGTGAAAGCGGATAAAAGTGATGTTGATTTAGCCAATGTTAAAATGGCGATGAATCCGTTTTGTGAAATTGCGATTGAAGAAGCAATCCGTTTAAAAGAAGCAGGCACAGCAACCGAAGTGGTTGCCGTAACTATTGGTGCAAAAGCCTCACAAGAGCAGCTGCGTACAGCGTTAGCGCTTGGTGCTGACAAAGCAATCCATATTGAAACGGACGAAAAGCTTGAGTCATTGCATGTAGCCAAATTGCTGGCAAAAATTGTTGAGCAAGAATCACCCGAGCTAGTTATTTTGGGTAAACAGTCGATTGATTCGGATAACAATCAAACTGGTCAAATGCTGGCCGCGCTGACAAAACGTGGACAGGGTACGTTTGCCTCTAAAGTGGATGTGCAAAATGGCACTGTTAATGTAACGCGTGAAGTCGATGGCGGCCTACAAACCGTTGCGCTTAAACTGCCAGCTATTGTCACCACAGATTTACGCTTGAATGAACCACGTTATGCGTCACTTCCTAATATTATGAAGGCAAAACGCAAACCACTGGAAGTGATCGCAGCGGATAGCTTAGGTGTTGATTTAGCTGCGCGCATTCAATTAGTCGAAGTCAATGAACCACAAAAACGTTCGGCGGGTGTGATTGTTGATGATGTAGCGACATTGGTTGAAAAATTAAAATCTGAAGCGAAGGTGATCTAAATGAAAACATTAGTTATAGCCGATCATGATAACGGCGCTTTAAAACCTGAAACAAATAAAACAATTAATGCCGCTGTAAAGCTAGGTTTACCGGTAGATGTGCTTATTGCTGGCGAAAATGTCTCGTCGATGAGTGAGCAAGTTGCCACTATTGCAGGCGTAAACAGTGTGTTAGTTGCAGATAACGGCGTATATGCTCAGCAACTAGCAGAAAATATGGCTGACTTGGTTTTATCTCTGGCGGATGACTACTCACATTTGGTAGCCAGCGCTACAACCACGGGTAAAAACTTTATGCCGCGTGTTGCTGCACTATTAGATGTAGCGCAGATTTCTGAAATTATAGACGTGATTGATGCAGATACCTTCAAACGGCCAATTTATGCTGGTAATGCCATTGCAACGGTGAAATCTTTAGATAGCAAAAAAGTGATTACAGTACGTGCGAGTAGTTTTGATTTACCAAGCGATCAACCTGCTGCTGCAATTAGTAGTATAGATACCGTGATTGAGTCAACATTGAGTGAATTTGTAAGTGTTGAGCAAACTGAGTCAGAGCGTCCTGAGCTAACGGCTGCTCCAGTGGTTATATCTGGTGGTCGCGGTATGCAAAACGGTGAGAACTTTGCGTTGTTAAATGGTATAGCCGATAAGCTGGGCGCTGCAATTGGTGCATCCCGTGCGGCGGTTGATGCGGGGTTTGTGCCTAATGATATGCAAGTAGGGCAGACTGGTAAAATTGTGGCACCTGATTTATATATTGCAGTTGGTATCAGCGGCGCTATTCAGCACCTTGCAGGTATGAAAGACTCAAAAGTAATTGTCGCTATTAATAAAGACCCTGACGCGCCTATTTTTCAGGTGGCTGATTACGGCTTAGTCGCGGATTTATTTGACGTACTACCTGAGCTTGAAAAAGCACTGTAAACCTTTATGAAGAAAAAATTCTGGTTGTAAAGCTGCTGCATCTATTTAGGTGCGCAGCTT